>DALZRX010000012.1:4160-14885 GCA_032015805.1 Achromobacter sp. | reverse complement strand
CGCATCGGCCTGGGGCGCGTCGCGGAACGTGAGCGGCTTCGCGACCGCGGAAGTGGCGTAGTTCACGTAGCCATAGACCAGCGGGCAAAGTGCGATGTCATCGCGCGAGCTCATGTGGCCGAGCAGCGCGATCGGGTTGTAGGCCAGCGCTTGCGCGGGCGTGAGCCGCGCCAGTTCGGTGAGCACATCGCACGCGTCGGCGAGCGTCGCCTCGTCGTGCCAGGCGCCGTGCGGCCGCAGGTCGGTATCGGGTGCGATGGCGGCGGCGATCGACAACAGCGACAGAAACGCATGCGGTCCGCCCCAACTGAGCGCGACCGATCCGCTGCGTTGCGACAGCGTCAGCACCTCGTGCCAGGTGCGCGGCACGGGGCCGTCGAGCCGATCAGCGCGCGTGGCCATCACCTGCGTGGCAGCGTCCAGCGGCAGCGCCCACTGGCGATTGGCCATGCGATAGCTGTCGTACGACAGTCCGATGCTGTCACCTCCGATCCGCGCCAGCTCGTCGGGGGCGAATACGCTGTCCAGCGCTTGCAGGCAATCGTGCGCCAGGGCTTCGCCCAGATGGGGGTGATCCAACACCACCAGGTCATAGCGGGCGCAGAGTTCGGCAATGGGCGCCGATTCGAAACCTTCGAGCGATTGCTTGTCCCAGTGCACCAGCGGCGTGTGGGCAGTGGCGGCGTGCAGGGCATTGAAGCCGCGCGGATGATCCCAGGTAAGGCCGCGGTAGGGAAGCGCGCGCTCGCTCATTCCGAAGCCCCGCGCAGCACCGCGCCCGAGGCCGCATGCGCGGCGATCTCGTCGGCGCTGAAGCCAAAATCGCGTAGCACTTCGTCGGTGTGCTGGCCGGTGAGCGGTGCACCGCGCACCACCTGGCTCGGGGTCTTGGAAAAGCGGATCGGAAAGCCCGGCGTCTTGATCCGGCCTTCGGTCGGATGCTCATACTCGACGAACGTGCCGTTGTGCGCGATCTGCGGATCTTCGACCAGATCGGCGTAGCCATACACGGGGCTGCACCAGACGCCGGCGGCATCGAGTTTGGCGAACCAGTCGGCGGTCGAGGCCTTTGCCAACGTGTCGCGCACGAGCGCGTAGATCTCGTCGCGCTTTTCCCAACCGTCGCGCTCTCCAGCGTAGTCGGCCAGGCGCGGCTCTTCGGTCACGCGTGCCAGCACTTTCATGTCGGGCATGGCAAGCGCCAGGAAGCCGTCGCTCGTCGCGAAAGTGCCATAAGGGGCGCGGATATACACGTGGGCATGCGGCTCGGCGCTGCGCACCTGCGGCTTGTGCCCCACGGTATACACCGAGAGCTCCTGCATCTGGATCGTGGTGATCGCATCCAGCATGTTGACCTCGACCTTCTGGCCTTCGCCGGTGCGCTCGCGGTGCAGCAGCGCGGCCAGCACGCCTTCGAACGCGCAATACGCGGTGACGGCGTCGACCACATACTGGCCCGCCGCGCGTGGCGCTTCGCCGGCCCGGCCCGACGACAGCATGGCGCCCGACATCGCCTGCAACAGCAGATCCTGCCCAGGGCGCGTGGCATAGGGGCCGTCTTCGCCGAAGCCCGACATCGATACATAGATGAGGCGCGGGTTCAGCGCCGAAAGGGTCTCGTAGTCCACACCCAGGCGGCCCGCGACACCCGGCCGATAGTTCTGGATAAACACATCGGCCTGCGCCGCGAGCTTCTGGATGATCTCCTTGCCGCCGGCACTCTTCAAATCTATCGCAAGCGAGCGCTTGTTGCGGTTCAGCGAGAGAAAGGACACGTTGATCTTGTTGCCCGTGATGCCGCCGGCTGGCGCGTGCCGCTGCCATTCGCCGGTGGGCGGCTCGATCTTGATCACGTCGGCGCCCAGGTCGCCCAGGCGCTGCGCGGCGAACGGCCCCGCCATGGCGATGGAGCAGTCCAGAACCTTGTAGCCAGAAAGAATACTCATGCTTCTACCCTTTGCGTGCGCCGATGCGCCTCAATGCATGACCCAGCCGCCGTCCACCGCCAGCGTCTGTCCGGAAATGAAACCCGCCTCGTCCGAGGCAAGGAACACGATGGCCGCGGCGATGTCGCCTGCGTGCCCGCGGCGCTTCACCGATTGGCGTTCGAGCACCATGCGGTTGTAGCCCTCGGGATCGGGATGGATCTTCTCGGCGTCGGTTGGAAACGCGCCCGGCGAGATGGCGTTGACCGTGATGCCCCACTTGCCGAACTCGCGGGCGAACGCGCGCGTGGCGCCCACCATCGCGCCCTTGGATTGCACGTAGGGCAGCAGGTTCTCCCAGCCGCCGGAAAGCGTGATCGACGAGATGTTGATCACGCGGCCCCATTGCTGCTCGCGCATGCCGGGCAGCGCCGCGCGCACGATCTGAACAGCCGCCTCCACGTTCACGCGGTGCACGCGCGCCAGCTCTGCATCGCTGTACTCCTCGAACGGGCGCGAGGGATAGATCGCCGCGTTGTTGATGACCACATCGATCGTGCCCTCGGCGGTCAGCCGCTCAAGGTGCGATTGCAGCGCGCTGGCGTCGGCGAGGTCGGCCTGCAGGATCTGAAGCTGGTCGGAAAACCGCGCCGGCGCGGTGCTGCGCAGCCGATCGATATGCCCGGCGTGGTTGTCGAGCGCGATCACCCGGGCGCCCGCTTCCAGCAGCGCAACCGTGGTGTCCACGCCGAAGCCGCCCGCCGCGCCCGTGTACAGCACGCGGCGGCCTTGCAACGAGAAGCGCGCGCTCATGTGCGCCCCGCGATGGGCGCGAAGCGCCCGGACAACGGCGGATAGTCAGTCTCGGGCTGCACCGCAATCGCGCGAATGCGTTCTTCGCAGGCCGCGATGTCGGCGGCCGATCCCAGCACGCTGAACGTGGTGTCGTAGCGGCGCTCGTCGCCATGCTCGAGCCAGATGAGCTCGTTGCGCTCGCGCGCCGCGCCTTGGCCCAGCACATGGTTGGTGGAGGGCTCGATGCCCATCGCGTACTGGCCCGATTGCAGGTTCTGCCATTGGTACTGGCAAGGGAACTGATGCTTGTAGGTGCTGACCTGCATGCCCAGACCCAACGCGTCGTTCACCAGGGCCACCGGCACGGAGCCGTCGGCCGCGGCCGCCATCTCGTGCTGCCACACCTGCTCATGAAAGCCCAGTTGCGGCGCCGGCATGCGGCGGTAGCCCACGCCCTGCTTGCGGTAGTCCTGCTCGTGCGCGGCCCACACCACATCGCGGATTGGCGCCAGGTAGCGCGAGTCGGCATCCAGCACCGGATAGCCCAGGTTGATGTGATAGCAGAGCATATGTGGCGTGCGGTAAAAGCCTCGATTCACGACGCGATCCGACAGCTTGATGTCGTTGGTGCCCACCTCGATCTCGATGCGGCGGTGCAGCTCGAGATGCTCGCCGAACACGGTGCCCTGGCTCACCACGCCTTCGGCCCACAGCACGCAACGATCGCCGTCCCAGCGTTCGCCGTGGCCGGTCAGGCGCGCGGGAATGGTGCCGATGCGGCCATGGATGGATTGCTTTGCCGTCTTGCGGGGGCCGTACACATAGTTGTCGGCCGGCGCGTCGTACATGAACAGGATGTGGTCCAGCCCGCATGTGATCATGAGGCCCGAAAACGAACGCATCCAGCCCAGTCCGCCCTCGCCTTCGTAGTCATGCAGTCCGGGATGGCGAAAGCCCGACGGCGATTGCCATCCCATGGCGAAGCCGCGATATTCGCAATCGGCGATATCCATCGCGCGATCCACCAGCACCGTGAAGCGCAGGCCCGTGCCGCTGCGGAACTCCAGCATGCGGATACCGCGCTCCAGCCCGTCGTCCAGCGTCATCAGGCGTACGCCGGCAAACTGCGCAAGCTGTCCGGTGCGCGCCTCTACGTCGCGGCGCGTCATCCAGGTCCCGTAAATGTCAGGCATGAGTTCTCCCTGGCGGACGCGCGGGCGCGCGTCTGCCGGTATCGGTGTTCAGAATCGTGCTCGAGAGGCGCACCGGGGCGTTGTTCGATGATGGCTTCGCGGTGCGCCTGTATTGCTTGCGGCGCCCGCCTACAGACCGTTCGCGCGCAGCCGCTCGTCGAGGAAGGTCTTGGCGCGCGGCACGTCGTCTTCGGTCAAGTGTTCGATGATGATGGGAATGTTGGGATGCTTCTTCGCCAGGCGCTGCAGATACAGGTCGTAATTGAGCGCGCCCAGGCCCGGTGCGGGCAACTCGATCTCGCCCACCCCGCGGAAGGTATGGCTTTCGGCCGCGCCATCGTCACCGATGTCGCTGTGCTTTTCCGACTTGTCATCGCCCGAACGCTTCACGTCCTTGGCGTGCGCGATGCAGATCTTGTCGGAGAGTGCGTCGAACACCTGATTGAGCGTGCGGTCCATCTGGTCGATGTTGTGCGCTTCGAAGTAGTTCGTCGGATCCATCAAGAGGCCAAGACCAGGGTGATCCACCTCGGCGAACATGCGCAGCGTTTCCTCGACCGATCCCACCACGTTGTTCACGTAGGTCTCAAGCAGGAACACCGCGCCATGGTCATAGGCGTGTTGCGCCAGCTCGGCGATCACCGCGCGGCACTGGTTCCAGCCTTCCTCGGTCTTGTTCTTGGGGTGATGCACCCAGTCGCTGTCGGTGGCGAACGTGCCGGTTTCCGAGATCACGTAAGGCGAACCCAACTGGCGCGCGTGCGTGAGGATCTCTTTGAGATAGCCGTTGCGTCGTTGCCGCTCTGCGGGATCGGGATGAACGATGTTGGTATAGGCCGAGATGCAGGACACCGGCAGGTTGTAGTTGCGGAAGGTGTCGCGGATCTGCGTGCATTTCTGCGCGGTCAACTGCCCCGGGCCGAGCTCCATGTCCTTGAAATGCAGGTCCAGCTGCACGGTGTTGAACCCGTGCGAGCGGATCACCTTGGCGGTGCGCTCCAGCTCATAGGGAAAATAGCCCGTGAAGATTCCGGTCTGGATCATGATGGTTGTCTCCGTCTGTTTTTCGTCTGGTTATTCAACAGCCGGCAGCCGTACTGTGCGGCCTTCGGCGATGGACGTATACGCGGCCTCGACCAGCGCCATCGTGCGTACGTTGTCGGTCACGCTCAACGCAGGCTCGGTGCCGCTGGCCAGCGCGTACTGCAACTGCTCCATCACGCCGATGAAGGCATGCGGGAACCACATCGTGTCCCACGTGGGCGTCACCCAGCGCCCGTCGGTATGGCCCTGGGCCGCGCGCGAGGCGTAGCTCAGGGTCGACGGCTCGCCGGTGGGCCAGCCGATGGTGCCGCGCGCGACGCCCTCGGTGCCTTCCACGCGCCAGCGGATGTGCTGGTCGTCGGGATATCCCTCGGCCCGCGGGCCGGACCACACATCTTCGAGCGACAACGCGAGCAGGCCGTTGCCAAAGCGCAGCGTGGTGCTCACCAGCCCATCCTGATGCGCGAACTCGGTGCGGGGATCGGGGCGGGTGATGCTGGTGATCTCGGTGGGCTCGCCAAACAGATAACGCAGCGCATCGAGGTGATGAACGCTCATGTTCGAGAGCGTCAGCCGGTCATAGCCGCGCAAGAAATCCTGCCAGTGCGGGATCGCGTGCATGTCGATCTGCGCGAACACCGGCGTGCCCAGCACGCCCTGGTCGAGCAGCTGTTTGAGCGTGCGCATCGATTGGTCGTAGCGCATGTTCTGGTTTACCGACAGGATCTTGCCGGCGGCCCGGGCCTCGTCGCGCAAGGCGCGGGCTTCCTCCAGCGAGAGGGCGAGGGGCTTCTGTGCCAGCACGCCGCGCACGTGCGGGGCGCGCAATGCGGCGCGAATCAGGGCGGGCTGCTGGTCGGGCGGATACGCGATGTCCACGATCTCGATCTGCGGATCGGCGATCAGGGCCATGGGATCCTCATGCACACGCGGGATGCCATAGCGGTCGGCGACCTCGGCCGCTTTGCTGCGGGTACGCGACGCGATCGCCGCCACCGTGAAGCCGGCCTGTTGGTAGGCCGCCAGATGGCATTCGGCCATGATCATGCCGGCGCCGATGCAGCCGATGCGAAAGCGCCGTTCCCGAACGGGCGGGTCAGGCACCAGGGTAGGTTGCGACATGTGCTCCTCCTGCCGGCTGGGTATGCACTGTCGACTGCCTGGCATCCTGCCGTGCGGTGTTTGATGTATTGAGTCGCGATAATCACATCAAAGCAATCACGGGTAAAGGAGGCGGACGCCCATAGAGCAGCAGCGTTACCTTTTTGATCTCGAATGATTGCAAATGATGGCTTATGATGGCCCCGCTGCCATCGCCCTGATGGTGTCTTGAGAGCCTGGTCCCGCATGCGCCCCACCATTTCCCTCATTGCCCGCGAAGCCGGCATGTCAACCGCCACCGTGGACCGGGTGCTGAACGACCGCGACGGCGTGCGCGGCAAGACACGCGACCGCGTGCTGGCGATTGCCAATCGCCTCGGCTACTTCGTCCAGGGCGCCGATGCTGCCAGCCAGGACGTGCGGGTCGACTTCGTATTGCCCGCCGGCACCAACAGCTTCATGACTGCGCTGGGCCGGCACCTGCTCGAAGAAGCCGCCACCCGCCCCGATGTGCGAGCCCGCCTGCACCTGATCGAGGGATTCGACGCCAACAAGCTCGCGCAAAAGCTCTACGAGCTGCGCGATCAGACGCAGGCCGTTGGCCTGGTCGGGCTGGACCATCCCCAAGTGCGCGACGCCATCATGGCGCTGCGCGACAGCGGGGTGCATGTGAGCACCCTGGTGTCGGACATTCCGATCTCGGCGCGCCTGGGTTACGTGGGCATCGACAACCGCGCCGCGGGCCGCCTGGCCGCGCTGTTGCTGGGCCGGTTTCTGCCGCAGCACGCCGAGCGCAAGGTCGCGGTGTTCGTGGGGTCATTGGCGTATCGCGGCCACGAAGAGCGGGAGATGGGCTTTCGCTCGCTGCTGAGCGAAGAGTTTCCGCACCTGCGCATCGCACACATTCTCGAGATCGGCGACGACCGCGACCGCGCCTTTGCGGTCACGCAGGATCTGCTGCGCAAAGAGCCGCCGCACGCGATCTACAACATCGGCGCCGGCAATCAAGGCATCGCGCGGGCGCTGAAAGAGGCGCGGCCGGCTGAGGCGCGGCCGGCCGAGGCTTGGCCGAACGAGGCTCGCCCAACCAAGGCCGCCCCCGCCCATCGCATTGTCTTCGTGGGCCACGACCTCACCGAAGCCACGCGTCGCCTGTTGCTCGATCGCACCATGGACGCCGTGATCGACCAGAACCCGCGCGTCGAGGCGCGCGAGATCGTCAAGCTGCTGGTGGCGGCCGTGAAGGGCGCGCCCGAACCCAGCTACCTGCCTCGCCTGCAGGTGATCTTCCGGGAAAACATTCCGGAGCCGTGATGGCTTCATGCAGGCTCAGGCCTGCGCCGAGATTTGAAGGCCGCTTACCCGGCGGCGCTACACCCCCGCTTTTTAGCGCTTTTGCGGGCAAATCCGCGTAAACCCTCCTTTCCGCGAGCCGAAACCCGGCTTGCGAAACCGCGAATTCCCAACCTCGCTTCTCTCGCGCCACACTGCTGATGCCTGCCCGCCATGCCCGGCATCGCGGGCCCAAGAGACTACAAGGAGCGAGACATGTCCCACCGATACGCGCGCGCGTTCAAACGCGCCGCCTGGCCCATGCTGGCCCTGTCGTGCCTGGCCTTCGGCAATGCCAGCGCGCAGGGGGCCTATCCGAACCACCCGATTTCGCTGGTCGTGCCGTTTGCCGCGGGCGGCCCGACCGACGTCGTGGCCCGCAGCCTGGGGGCCTCCATGGCCAAGACGCTGGGCCAGAGCGTCGTCATCGAGAACCGCACCGGCGCGGGCGGCACGCTGGCCTCGCAACACGTGGCGCGCGCCGCGCCCGACGGCTACACCTTCCTGATCCACCACAACGGCATGGCGACGGCGCCGGCGCTGTACCGCAAGCTGTCGTTCAATCCGCTGACGGACTTCGCGTATGTCGGCCAGGTCGCCGACGTGCCCATGACCCTGCTCGGCCGCAAGGACCTGCCCGCCGACGGCATGGCGGGCTTCATCAAGTACGCCAAGGCAAACGGCAACAAGATCAACCTCGCCAACGCCGGCCTGGGCGCCGTGTCCCAACTGTGCGGCATGCTGTTGCAGGAGGCGCTGGGCGTGCAATTCACGACCGTGCCTTACGCGGGCACCGCGCCCGCCATGACCGCGTTGCTGGGCGGGCAGGTCGATGTCCTGTGCGACCAGACCACGCAGACTATCCCGCAGATCAAGGCCGAACGCGTCAAGCTGTATGGCGTCACCACCCTGGAGCGCATCAAGACGCTGCCCGACGCGCCCACGTTGAAGGAAGGCGGCCTGCAGGACTTCGAGGTCAAGGTCTGGCACGGCGTCTATGCACCCAAGGGCACCCCGCCCGAGGCGATCGACAAGTTCAACGCGGCGCTGCGCGCCGCGCTGAAGGACCCGGCCTTCACGCAGAAGATGGCCGAGCTGGGCGCCGAGATCGTGCCCGAGGCCAAGCAGAGTCCCGAGGGCCTGCAAACCTGGCTGAAGTCCGAAGTCGACAAATGGGGCGGCGTCATCCGCAAGGCGGGCGTGTACGCCGACTGACGCGGACAGGGCGCCCGTGCAAAAGCGCCGGCGTCCGGCGCGGGCACACGACAACGAAAAAAGGCCGGCGGATCGCCGGCCTTTCCGTTTTGCGCGGACGGCACGCCCGCCGCCCTTGATGCGTCAGACCGTCAGTTCCTTCCAGATCGCCAGCGGCGCTTCGGCGTGGTTCAGCGTGTAGAAGTGCACGCCCGGCGCACCGTTGTCCAAGAGCGTCTGGCACAGCTCGGTCACGACGTCCACGCCGAAGGCGCGGATGGAAGCCTTGTCGTCGCCGAATTCGGCCAGGCGCAGACGGATCCAGCGCGGCACTTCCGCGCCGCACATCTCCGAGAACCGCAGCAGTTGCGTGTGGTTCGTGATGGGCATGATGCCCGGCACGATCGGCACGTCCACGCCCTTGGCCCGGGCCCGGTCGACGAAGTCGAAATAGGCGTCGGCGTTGAAGAAATACTGCGTGATGGCGGCATCGGCGCCCGCCTTCACCTTGGCCACGAAATGATCGAGGTCCGCCGAGGGATTGGCCGCCTGGGGATGCATTTCCGGATAGGCGGCCACTTCGATGTGGAACCAGTCGCCGGTTTCCTCGCGGATGAACGACACGAGTTCGTTGGCATAGCGCAGTTCGCCCGCATCGCCGCCCATGCCAGACGGCAGGTCGCCACGCAGGGCCACCACGCGCCGCACGCCTTCGTCCTTATAGGCCTGCAGGATGTCCCGCAGGTCCTGGCGCGAGGCGCCCACGCACGACAGGTGCGGCGCCGCGTCGCAACCCAGGTTGCGCAACGTGCGCACGGCATCGGCCGTGCCGGCGCGCGTGGAACCGCCCGCACCGAAGGTCACGCTGACGTACTTCGGCTGAATGGCCAGCATCTGCTTGGCCGCACGCACCAGCCGCTCCTGGCCGGCCAGGTCACGCGGGGGAAAAAATTCCAGACTGAAAGCGGGAGAGTTCGTTTCGGACATATCAATCTTTTTATGGCTAAGCGCCGCATTCGGCCAGTGTGACACCGCGGGGTGCCGCGGAGCCGGGCTCTGCCGGTCCGCAGGCACGCCCCTGGGGGAAGCGCACAGCGCTCGGGGGGGGGCCCCTCTACGGGATCAACTTGGTAAGAAGACCGGAGATGATGCTGTACAGGATCGCGCCGCCCACGGCCCACCAGAACCCGTTGACCTGAAAGCCCTTGAGCACGGAGCCCACGAACCAGAACAACAAGGCGTTGATGACGATGAGGAAGAGCCCAAGGGTGACGATCGTGATGGGCAGCGTCAACAGCACCAGGACCGGCTTGACCAGCATGTTCACTAGGCCCAGCACCAGCGCGGCAATGAGCGCCGAACCGAAACTGGCCACCGTGATGCCGGGCAGCAGGTAGGCAACGGCCAGCAAGGCCACTGCGTTCAGGATCCAGACGAGTATCAATGTCACCATGTTCGAACTCCTGTATTGACGCTCCGCGGCCCCGCCGGCGCCAGGCGACGACGGGCGCGACCCGCGGATTGAAAAACCCGCGCCAACATGGCGCGGCATTTTCCTATTGTGCTACATCCATCAATAGCGGTAGTGATTGGGCTTGTAGGGGCCTTCGACCGGCACGCTGATGTAGTCGGCCTGGTCCTTGCGCAGCGTCGTGAGATTCACGCCCAGCTTCTTCAAGTGCAGGCGGGCGACCTTCTCGTCCAGGTGCTTGGGCAGCACGTAGACTTCGCCGGTCTTGTAGGCGTCGTTGCGCGTGAACAGCTCGATCTGCGCGATCGTCTGGTTGGCGAACGAGGACGACATCACGAACGAGGGGTGGCCGGTGGCGCAGCCCAGGTTCACGAGACGGCCCTGAGCCAGCAGGATGATGCGCTTGCCGTCGGGGAAGATGACGTGGTCGACCTGCGGCTTGATCTCTTCCCACTTGCAGTCGGCCAGGGCTGCGACGTCGATTTCGTTGTCGAAGTGGCCGATGTTGCAGACGATGGCCTGGTCCTTCATGGCGTTCATGTGCTCGCGCGTGATCACATGATAGTTGCCGGTGGCGGTGACGAAGATGTCGCCGTGCTTGGCGGCTTCTTCCATCGTCACGACCTTGAAGCCTTCCATGGCGGCCTGCAGGGCGCAGATCGGGTCGATT
>DALZRX010000012.1:0-4150 GCA_032015805.1 Achromobacter sp. | reverse complement strand
GTACAGGTTGTCGAACTTGGACTTGGTGACCGAGTCGTTGACGTTGATGGCGGCAAACGCCAGCTCGCCCTTTTGCGACATCTGGTACAGGCGATGCACGCCGGTGGTGGTTTCTTCGGTCACGCCCTTGATCAGCGCCAGGCGGGTCGAGTACCACTTGGGGTCGCGCTTCAGCGTTTCCTTGATGGCCGCGAACAGGATGCGCTCTTCGTCGCTGCCCGGGTTGGCGAGGACCGAGAGGTCCTTTTCGGCCTTGGTGCCCAGGTGCAGCATCAACGTGGCGTCGCCGCCGTCGTCGAGGATCATGTTGGCGTTCTGGCCGTTGGGCCATTCGAAGATCTTGTGGGTGTACTGCCAGTACTCTTCCAGCGTTTCGCCCTTGACGGCGAAGACCGGCGTGCCGGACGCGGCGATGGCGGCGGCGGCGTGGTCCTGCGTGGAGAAGATGTTGCACGAGGCCCAGCGCACTTCGGCGCCCAGCGCCACCAGCGTCTCGATCAGCACGCCAGTCTGGATGGTCATGTGCAGGCTGCCGGCGATGCGCGCGCCCTTGAGCGGCTGCGACGCGGCGAATTCCTCGCGGATGGCCATCAGGCCGGGCATTTCGGTTTCGGCGATGGCGAGTTCGCGGCGGCCCCAGCCGGCCAGCGACATGTCGGCGACGAGGTAGTCGGTAAAGGATTTATCAGTCACAGCGTTCATGGTGTGTAGGCTCCACGTAAATTACGAACGGCGCACGAGATGGCCGGACAACGCGAATACACCACGACAGTCGAGTGCTCGCCTTTCCCGCCATACGCGACAAAGGTGAGCGCCGTTGCTGCAGCGACGCGCGGGGCGCGGCGCTTGAACAAGGATTCCTGAGCCTGGCGAGCCGGGGTCCGCATGGGAAAGCCACATGCCGGGAACCGCGGGGTCGTCGCAACGCTCCTCAGGATTGCCGGGCATTGTACAAGGTTGGCGCGCCCAAGGGCTAGCAAATCCGGGCCCCGCGTCTGTATCAGGGTGTGGTGGCCCAGGCGTTGGCCGCCCCGCGCGAATCGCCCTGAATCAGCGGCACCAGTGCGTCCAGCAGGTCCGCCGCGACCGAATCCCAAGTGCGGGTCAGCGCCTCGGCCCGCACCGCGTCGCGGTCCAGCGGCAGGGCAGCCAGGCAGGCGCGCTTGAGGTCGTCGTCCAGACGGCCTGTCACGCCTTCCTGGACCACGGCAAGCGGCGCCTCGCTGCGAAACGCCGCCACGGGCGTTCCGCAGGCCATGGCCTCCAGCATCACCAGTCCGAAGGTGTCGGTCAGGCTGGGAAACACGAAGACGTCGGCCGCCGCGTAATAGCCCGGCAGCGCGCCGTCCTGCTGCATGCCCAGAAAGACTGCGTCCGGAAAACGCTTCCTCAGGCGGGCTTCATCGGGTCCGGCGCCCACCACCACCTTGGTGCCCGGCAGATCCAGCGACAGGAAGGCATCCAGGTTCTTCTCCTTGGCCACGCGGCCCACGCTCAGCCAGACGGGCCGGTGCAGGTTCTGGAATGCCTGGCTGGCGGCGGGCTGGAACTTGCGTGGATCCACCCCGCGCGACCAGACGCGCAGATTCGCCAATCCACGCTGCACCAGGATGTCGCGCACCGTGGGCGTGGGCACCAGGACGCACTGCGAAGGCCGGTGGAACCAGCGCAGGTAGCGCCAAGGCAGGGCGGCGGGGATGCCCATGCGCGCCTGCAGGTAATCCGGAAACATCGTGTGGAACGACGTGGTGAAGCGCCAGCCCCGCCGCAGCGCCATGCGGCGGGCGGCCAGGCCCAGGGGACCTTCCGTGGCGATATGCAGCGCGTCGGGCACCGTATCGCCCAGGATGCGGCGCAGTTGCCGGCCAGGCTGCAGGCACAGACGCAGATCGGGTTCGGATGGCGCGGGGATGGTGCGGCTGCCCTGGGGACTGACCACGATCAGCTCGTGGCCCCATTCGCTGAGGATCTGCCGCATGGTCGTCCAGGTGCGGACGACGCCGTTGACTTGCGGATGCCAGGCATCCGTGACCAGGACGATGCGCATGATGGAGCCGGAAGTGGGCGATGGCGCTATTCAGCCTGCGCCATGTGACAAGCCCAAGACGGGGACGGGGCCCCCACCCACCGCCGCGGAAACGGCGTGATGCGGGCGCGTCAGTTGTTGCGCCGCGGATACCCTTGCGACTTGATGCGGATCCAGACTTCGCGCTTTTCGGCTTCCGTCATGAACACCCAGTTGGCGACTTCCATGGCGGTGCGGCCGCAGCCGCGGCAGATGTCGTCGAACAGCGTGGAACACACGGCCACGCAGGGTGAATCCGACATCTTGAAGGCGCGCTGCGCGTCCTCGGCGTCGGGCAATTCGGAAAGATCGGCGAAGTAACGATTCATGGGCCGAAGGTTAACACCCGGGGTGCGTCCCTTTTTGGATATCCCTATCGTCCGCCCAGGCTTGGTTGACAGGGACCCAGCCCGGGGGACATCACCGCCAACCGAAGAACTTTCCGGCCTCGGCCAGCACGGCATCCGGCGTTTCCTCGGCCAGGTAGTGCGCGCCTGGCAGCGGGCCTCCCGTCACATCGTCGGCCACCGCGCGCCACAGCGAGAGCACATCGAAGTTGCGGCCGACAGCGCCGCGTTCGCCCCACAACGCCCACACAGGCATGCGCAGGCGCTCGCCGGCGGCGCGGCCGGCCTTGTCGTGGTCCAGATCGATCGTGGCGGACGCGCGGTAGTCCTCGCATATGCCGGTCGCCCAGCCGGGCTGGCGCGCGGCCCGCTCGTAGTCGGCCATGGCTTCGGCCGAAAAATGCGCCAGACCGCCAGGCCGGCCGCCCATCACCGACCGCAGGTAGAAGACGGGGTCGTGTTCGATCATGGTTTCCGGCCCGGGTGCGGGCTGGATCAGCCAGAACCAGTGGAAATAGGCCTGGGCGAAGGCGCGCGTGGTGCCCTCGTACATGTCGAGCGTGGGCGCGATGTCCAGCAGCATCATCCGGCTTACCGCGTCGGGATGGTCGAGCGCCAGCCGGTGCGCCACCCGCGCGCCGCGGTCATGGGCCAGGATCTCGAAGCGGTCGTGGCCCAGTCCCCGCATCAGCGCCACCATGTCCGCCGCCATGACCCGCTTCGAATGCGCCGCGTGATCGGCGCTGGCGGCGGGCTTGCCGCTATCGCCGTAGCCCCGAAGGTCCGCCGCCACGCAGGTGCGGTGACGCGTCAGCTCGGGCCAGACGCGGTGCCAGATCGCGTGCGTCTGCGGATGTCCGTGCAGCAGCAGCAGGGGCGGCCCCGACCCGTCGATGCGGGCGGCGATCTCCACGCCGTTGGCCGGGAAGCGGCGCACCGGCAGGTCGAAAAAGGCGGTCATCTGCGTCATCTCCTATCGTCGTCGCGCCCGCATGGGGTGCTAGGCGCCGTCCAGCCGGTCGCGCACCTGGCGCGCCACGTCCTTCATCCACGGAAAGCGCGCCCAATGACGGGCTTCAAAGCGCTCCACCTCGGGCAGTTGCTGCAGCGTCGCGCCCACCATGTCCTGGCCCTGCGCGAACATCTGGCGATGCCGCGCCGGCAGGTCAAAGCGTGCGTTCCAGCCAGAGGCGCTTACCTGCCCGGCCATCACGTCGATACCGACGCGGTTTGAACCGGCGGCCGACGTATTGGACACCTTCGCCAGCAAGGCGTCGACCTCCTGCGGCGGCAATGTCACCAGCAGCAGGCCATTGTTGAACGCGTTGAAGTAGAAGATCTCACCGAAGCTGGACGCGATGACCGCCCGGATGCCGAACTGCTGCAAGCCCCAGACGGCGTGCTCGCGGCTCGAGCCGCACCCGAAGTTGGGGCCGGCCACCAGGATGGAGGCGCCCGCGTAGGCCGGCTGGTTCAGCACGCAGTCGGGCCGGGGCGCGCCCTGCTCGTCAAAGCGCAGGTCGTACAGCAGGCCCTTGTCCAGGCCGGCCTTGTCGATGATGCGCAAGAACTGCTTGGGCATGATCTGGTCGGTGTCCAGGTTGGAATACGGCAGCGGCGCGGCCACGCCTTCGATCATTGCATTCATTTGGCGTCTCCCCAGGTGCGCACGTCGACGATGCGGCCGGCCAGCGCGGCGGCGGCGGCCATCGCGGGGCTCATCAGGTGCGTGCGCCCC
>DALZRX010000011.1:26977-27803 GCA_032015805.1 Achromobacter sp. | reverse complement strand
CAGCGCCTGCAGGCGGTCGGCTTCGGAAATGATGACCTGGGTGTACTCGGCCAGGGCTGCACTCGGCAGCTCGGCTTCCAGCAACTGCGCGGCGCCGCGCAATCCGCCCAGGGGATTCTTGACTTCATGCGCCAGGTTGCGCAGCAATTCGCGGTGGGCTTCAATCTCGTCCACCAGCCGGTGGTTGCGATCGGCCAGCACGCGTTGCTCGATTTCGCGGGTCTCGATCAGCACCGGCCAGCGCTGGCCGGTCAGGCCCACGGTCGTCACGGCGACTTCCACGGACTCGGCGGCGCGGCGCAACGAGGCCAACTGCCTCACGTCGGCGTACCTGCCGGCCGCGGCGCGGTCGATGGATGACTGGATGTTCTCGGGGTTGTCGAACAGGGTTGCGGCGGAGTGCCCGCCCATTTGCTTGCGCGAACGGCCGAAAAGGTCCTCGGCGGCTGCGTTGGCGTATTCGATGTGGCCGCGCTCGTTGACCAGGAAAACTGACGTGGCTAGCAGATCGAGAGCTTCTACATTCATTTTTCAACGTACCCGGATGGACAGGGGAAAGCGGAACGCGTCCGCGACGGGCGCGCCGACCCGGCGCCCTGCCCGCTGGCGCGAAGCCGGGCGGGCAAATCGTCGGGCGGCTACCTGGTGGTGCGCGTGGTGTGGGCCCTGGTTTGTGCCTACATCATCGCGCTCCCCCCAGCCACGGCCTCAATGCATCAGAGGCTGTAGTACATGTCGAATTCGACCGGGTGCGTCGTCATGCGCAGACGCGTCACATCGGCCATCTTCAGGTCGATGTAGGCGTTGAGCATGTCGTTGCTGAACA
>DALZRX010000011.1:26255-26967 GCA_032015805.1 Achromobacter sp. | reverse complement strand
GTTGGCCAGGGGGTCCGGGAAGCGCGCTTCGACGCGGCGGCCCTTCGGGTTGCCGACGTACGGAATGCGGATCGAAGCCGAGCGGTTGCGGGCCGAGTAGGCCAGCTTCACGGGCGCTTCGAAGTGCGGGACCAGGCGCTTGTACGAGTTCGTGCCCGGGTTGGTGATGGCGTTCAGGGCCTTCGCGTGCTTGATGATGCCGCCGATGTAGTACAGGGCGAATTCGGACAGGCCGGCGTAGCCGTTGCCCGCGAACAGGTTCTGGCCGTCCTTCCAGATGGACTGGTGAACGTGCATGCCGGAGCCGTTGTCGCCAACGATGGGCTTGGGCATGAACGTGGCGGTCTTGCCGTAGGCGTGGGCGACGTTATGCACGACATACTTGACGATCTGCGTCCAGTCGGCGCGCTGCACCAGCGTGCTGAACTTGGTGCCGATTTCGAGCTGGCCGGGGGCAGCCACTTCATGGTGGTGCACTTCGACCGGCACGCCCATCTGTTCCATCAGCAGGCACATTTCCGAACGCATGTCCTGGAACGAATCGACCGGCGGAACGGGGAAGTAGCCGCCCTTCACGCCCGGACGATGGCCGGTGTTGCCGCCTTCGAACTCCAGGCCGGTCGACCACGGTGCTTCTTCGGACTTGATCTTGACGAACGTGCCCGACATGTCGGTGTTCCAGGTCACGCCGTCGAACACGAAGAATTCGGGT
>DALZRX010000011.1:0-26245 GCA_032015805.1 Achromobacter sp. | reverse complement strand
GGACGTCTTTCGGGCTTGCCATGTCATCTCCATTAGATAAAAGGGTCGAGGGCTTTGCCCGTCGACTGGCATAAAAGAGGGAAGCAATAAGCGTGCCAGGTTTAGCCCCGGTATTCCCGGGGGAGGCAGCTCGGTCTCGGGGAAATGTAGCACCATCATGGTGCAAAAGGTGGGGCACGAGAGCCCCATCTTGGTGCTTGCACCTTACAGGAACATTTCCTGCAGGTCGTTGAGGAATCGCCAGCCCAGGGGCGTCGCGCGCAGACGGGTGGGGTCGGCATCGAGCAGGCCCCGTTTCGAGGCTGCCTCCAATTGGTGCGCAATGACGGCAAGCGACAAACCGGTGCGCTCGTTGAACGCCGTGGCGGCCACGCCCTCTTTCAACCGCAGGGCATTGAGCATGAACTCGAACGGCAGCTCGTCCGACGCGACCTGACGGCTTTCGGCAAGATGGCTGCCGTCGCGCGCCATGGCGGCCTGCATCCAGGAATCCGGACTGCGCAGCCGCGCCTCGCGCACGATGCGGTCATGAAACGACAGCTTGCCGTGCGCCCCCGGGCCGATGCCGAGGTAGTCGCCGAATTCCCAGTAATTCATGTTGTGGCGGCAGCGGGCGCCGGGCTTCGCGTAGGCGGACACTTCATAACGCGCCAGCCCTGCCGCCGCGAGCTCGGATTCCACCGCGTCCTGCATGGCGGCGCTGGTGTCATCGTCCGGCAAGTCCTCGGGCGGGAACTTCGCGAAGACCGTGTTCGGCTCCATTGTCAGGTGATACAGCGACAGGTGCTCGGTGCCGAACGAGATTGCCTGACGCAGATCCGCCGTACAGGCCTCGAGCGTCTGGCCGGGCAAGGCGAACATCATGTCCAGGTTGACCCGCGGCGCGGCCCGCTGGGCCATGTCGATCGCGGCGCGCGCCTGCGCGGCATCGTGGATGCGGCCCAGCTTCTTCAACTGCGCATCGTCGAAGCTCTGGATGCCCAGCGAAAAGCGGGTCACCCCGCTGGCGGCATAGTCCCGGAAACGGCCCGCCTCGGCCGTGCCGGGGTTGGCTTCCATCGTGATCTCGGCGTCCGGCCATAGATTCAGGTAGGCCCGCAGCATGGCCAGCAATTCGTCCAGGCCCGCAGCCGAAAGCAGACTCGGGGTGCCGCCGCCAATGAAGACGGAAATCACCTGACGCCCCCAGATGGACGGCAGCGATTGCTCCAGATCGCTGCGCAGCGCATCCAGATAGGCGCGTTCGGGGATCTCGCCCGGTGCGGCGTGGGAGTTGAAGTCGCAATAAGGACACTTGCGCACGCACCAAGGCACGTGGACATAGACCGACAGCGGCGGCAGGCTGGTCAGCGTGGCGCCGGCGGGAACAACGAGGCGCGACGCAGGCGCGCCCATGTCGTTGCGGATGGGTATGGTGATGGACATGCGGAATTCCTGGCGCCGTGCAGGCGCCGTGGTCAAGCGTGGCTCAGTTTGCTGAGCAGCTCGCGCAGCGCCCGGGCGCGATGGCTGACCCGGTTCTTTTCGTCGGGGTCGAGCGACGCGGCGGTCAGCGCCATGTCGGGCAGGTAGAAGTGCGGGTCGTAGCCAAAGCCGTTGGCGCCTTCGGGCACGTCGATGATCTCGCCATGCCACAGGCCTTCGCCGATGAGCGGTCGCGGATCATTCTCGGCGCGCACCAGGGCCAGGACGGCCACGTACCAGGCGCTGCGGTCGGCAACGGAAGCGAGATTGCGCACCAGCAACGCATTGTTGGCCGCATCGGTCTTTTCGCCGCCATGCATCTTGGCGTAGCGCGCCGAATAAACGCCGGGTGCGCCATCCAGCGCGGCAACGCACAGGCCCGAGTCGTCGGCCAGCGCGGGCAGCCCGGTCAGGCGACTGGCATGGCGCGCCTTGGCCAATGCGTTCTCGACGAATGTGACGTGAGGCTCTTCGGCTTCCGGCACGCCCAAGTCGCCCTGAGGCACCAGTTCAATGCCCAGCGGCGCAAACAACGCGGAGAACTCGCGCAGCTTGCCGGCATTGTTGGAAGCCAGGACGACGCGGCGCAGGGAGTCGGGAATCTTGGGGGAAGTCATAGGGCGGATTGTATAGGGCCGGGCCCGAGTGAGGCATGCAACCCACGCTATTGGCTCAGGTACCACGGACGTGTTAAATCCTTGTTGACACTTTTGTAACAGCGACAGAAGATTGCACGTCACGAATCGGCGCAACATCGCAGACATATTTTGTTGTCAATATGACCCATCTTGTCACTGATCGTATCTCAATGCCCCGGCGATGAACTCCATTCACGCTTTGCCCCGGCCGGTCGCGGCCCGTGCTCCCCTTATTCCTGCGGGTGGAGCGCCCGCACATGCCAGCCTGGCTGGCATCCTGCGCGAAAGATTGTTGCGGCCGCGCTTTCAACCCGTGGTCGACCTGTCCCATAGCCGCATCTATGGCCATGAAAGCCTGATCCGCGGCCCTGCCGATACTCCCCTGCACTTTCCTGATGCCCTCTTTGCCGAGGCGCGCCGCCAGGGGCTGCATCCCCAGCTCGAACTGGCCAGTTTCCGCGCGGGCGCGCGCGGATTCGAGCAGAACGACGCCGCCGGCAAGCTGTTCCTGAACCTGTCCGGCTCGGCCCTGCTCCATTATTGGACGCTCTGGGGCCACGACATGCCGGCACGGCTGCTCAAGGATTGCGCGCTCGAGCCCGCCAGCATCGTGGTCGAGCTCACGGAGCAGGATCCCCTCTCGGATCGCATGAGCGAATTGCACAACGCCTTCGCCTGCCTGCGCGAAGCCGGCATGCGCATCGCGCTGGACGACTACGGCGTCGGCAATTCCAATCTTCAGCTCTGGGCGGAAACCCAGCCCGAACTGGTCAAGATCGACCGTTATTTCTTTGACGGCATCGGCCACGACGAGCGCAAGCAGAACATGGTCCGCGCCATCCTGAAGGTCGCGCAGCACCTGGGCACGTCGGTCATCGCCGAAGGGATCGAAACGGCCGAAGACCTGGCCGTGGTCCGCGAACTGGATATCCGCTATGCGCAAGGCTGGTTCCTGGGCATGCCTGACGAAACGCTGCTGACCGAATTGACCCCACCGCTGCGCGATTCACTGCGTTCCCGCTCGTCGGGGCCGGTGTCGCAGCGTGCCGCAGGCGGCACGGCCGCCAGCCTGCGGGTCGAGGCGCCTGCCGCCCTGCTGACCAAGCACACCAACGACGACGTGCATCGCCTGTTCATCGAGCACAAGAACCTGCACGCCGTGGCGGTGGTCGACGCCGAAAACCGGCCAGTGGGCATCATCAACCGGCGGGACTTCTCGGAACACTACGCCCAGCGCTACACGCGCGAGCTCTTCGGGCGCGACGCCTGCTCTACCTTCATGAACGCCGAGCCGGTGCTGGTGGACGTGAACGTGTCCATCGACCAGTTGAGCCACGTGCTGATCTCCGAAGACCAGCGCTACCTGATGGACGGGCTCATCATCACCCGCGATGGGCGCTACGATGGCCTGGCCACTGGCGAAACCCTGGTGCGTTCGGTGACCGAGATGCGCATCGAGGCTGCGCGTTACGCCAATCCGCTGACGTCGCTGCCCGGCAACATCCCGATCAGCCGGCACATCGCCACGCTGCTCGAGGACGCCGCCGACTTCACCGTCTGCTACGGCGACCTGAACAACTTCAAGCCCTTCAACGACGTGTACGGCTATTGGCGCGGCGACGACATGATCATGCTGACCGCCGACGTCATCAAGCGCCACTGCGATCCGCAGCGCGATTTCGTCGGGCATGTGGGCGGCGATGACTTCGTGGTGCTGTTGCGCAGCCCGGACTGGATGGCACGCATCGAGCGCATCATTGCGGAGTTCAACGAGGGGGCCATGGCCCTGTACGACGAACAGGGCCGCCGCAACGGCGGCATCGAGGCCGAGGACCGTTACGGCGTGCCGCGCTTCTTTCCGTTCGTGACGCTGGGCGTGGGCGCCCTGACCGTCACGCCCTCGCTATGCGAGCGCATCCGCCCTGAGGACATCGCCTCGGCGGCCGCCCATGTCAAGCACAAGGTCAAGCACGGGAACCTGTCGCTGGTAGCCGAGCGCTACACCGGCGCCATCCTCCCGCAGCTCACCGGCTGAAGCCTGACGGGCGGCAGCCTGCGCGCCCTGAGCAATCTGGAATTTGGCCACGGCCTGGCGCAGCCCCTGCGCCTGGGCTTCCAGCGCCGCGGCGGCCGCGGCGGTCTGCTCGACCATGGCGGCCGTTTCCTGCGTCGATCGTTCGATGTCGGTCACCGCGTCGTTGACCGACGCAATGCCGGCCGCCTGTTCGGCGGTGGCGCTGGAGATCTCGGCCACGATCTGCGTCACCCGGTCCACGGACGCCACCATATCGCGCATGGTGTCGCCTGCCAGGTTCACGTGACGCACGCCCGCGTCCACGCGCGCGGCCGAATCCTCGATCAGCCCCTTGATCTCGCGGGCCGCCTGGGCGCTACGCTGCGCAAGCGACCGCACTTCGCCCGCCACCACGGCAAAGCCCTTGCCCTGCTCACCCGCGCGCGCCGCTTCGACCGCCGCGTTCAGCGCCAGGATGTTGGTCTGGAACGCAATGCTGTCCACCACGCCCACGATCTCGCCGATGCGCCGCGCGCTGTCGGCAATACCCTGCATGCTGTGCACGACCTCGTCAACCGCCTGGCCACCGCGCTGCGCCAGTTGCGTGGCGCTCAATGCCTGGCGGCTGGCCAGGTCCGCGTTGCCCGCGGTCAGTTGCACGGTGTGCGCGAGCTGGGTCATGTTGGCCGCCGCTTCCTGTAGCGAGCCCGCCTGCCGCGCCGCTCGGTCCGACATGTCCGCGCCGCCGGCCGCGATTTCGCCGGATCCGGTATGGATCTCCTCCACGCCCAGACGCACGGACGCCACGGCGGCCGACAGCCCGGTCTGCATCCGACGCATGGCTGAATACAGCACGCCGATCTCGTTGTCGCCGCGTTGCGTGATCGTGCCGGTCAGATCGCCGTCGGCGATGCGGTCGAAGTGCGCCCCGGCTTCGTTCAGCGGCCGCAGGATGCTGCGGCGGAACGCCAGCCGGATCAGCACGGCCAGCAGCAGCACAAAGCCGAGCACCGCTGCCGCCACCATGATCACGCGCTCCAGGGTTCGGCTTGCGCCGGCCACCGCCTCCTGCCCCCTTTCGCGGGAATAGGCCTGATAGGCTTCCGCTTCCTTGACATAGGCCGCGCCGCTGGCGGGCAGCGCCTTGTCCGTCAGCCGGTTGACCTCGATGCCGTTCCAGCCCTGGATCGCCTTGCTGATCGGCGCAAGCGTCTGATCGGCGAAGGCGGCATAGGCCGTCAGCACCTGGCCAAAGAGGGGCGCGCCCTGGGCACTGTCGTCCGGGTTGGCGCGCAGGCGCGCCAAACTGGCGGCGGCCTGCTTGAGCAGCGCATCGGCCTGTGCCAGCGATGTGTTGCGCGCCTCTTCCAGCCCGCCTTCCATCGCGGTCTTGGCATCCGTCAGCGCCGCCCGCGCCTGAAACAGCCGACTGGTCATGTCGGCGAGGTCACTCGCCCTTTCGATGCTGCCCCGCCCGAGAGCCTCGATGTCCGCGCGATTGTCGCGCAGCACCGTGATGCCCGCCGCCGCAGCGACGGCGAACAGCACGACGAACAAGGCAAGAATGGCCGATAGCGCCGTCGTGACTTTCAGATTTTTCTGCATATCCATCCGTGTAGAGCCAGGCCGCCTGGGCGGCAGTGCCACGGATTATGGACATTCAGTTTGGCAATTTCTTGACACAACCTCGGAACGGACATGACGCACTCCCGTCATGAAAGCGCGCTTTTGCGATGAGGAACCCCGTATTAATGATTTGTGAATTGGCACATGCGCGGGCTTGCGGCACATTCGACCCTGTACCGAACCATTCCCTCAATCAGAACCGTCAGCCAAATGCTCCAATCCTCCCACGCCTTTCAGGACATCCGCGAAGCCGTCCGCGACCTCTGCGCGCAATTCCCCTCCGAGTACTTCCGCAAGGTCGACGAAGAACGCGGCTATCCCGAAGACTTCGTGCGCGCCCTGACCGAAGCCGGCTGGCTTGCCGCGCTGATTCCCCAGGAATACGGCGGCTCGGGCCTGGGCCTGACCGAAGCGTCGGTCATCATGGAAGAGATCAACCGCAGCGGCGGGAACTCCGGCGCCTGCCATGGCCAGATGTACAACATGGGCACGCTGCTGCGCCACGGTTCCGAGGCCCAGAAGCGCGAATACCTGCCCCGCATCGCCGCCGGCGAACTGCGTCTGCAGTCGATGGGTGTTACCGAACCCACGACCGGTACCGACACCACCAAGATCAAGACCACTGCCGTCAAGCGCGGCGACCGCTACGTCATCAATGGCCAGAAGGTCTGGATCTCGCGCGTGCAGCATTCCGACCTGATGATCCTGCTGGCGCGAACCACGCCGCTTGACCAGGTCACGCGCAAATCCGAAGGCATGTCGATCTTCCTGGTCGACCTGCACCATGCCGTCAAGCACGGCATGTCGATCCGCCCGATCCCCAACATGGTCAACCACGAGACCAACGAGCTTTTCTTCGACAATCTGGAAATCCCCGAGGAAAATCTGATCGGCGAGGAAGGCAAGGGTTTCAAGTACATCCTGGACGGCTTGAACGCCGAGCGCACGTTGATCGCCGCCGAATGTATCGGCGACGGTTACTGGTTCGTCGACAAGGTGACGGCGTACGCCAAGGAGCGCATGGTGTTCGGCCGCCCGATCGGGCAGAACCAGGGCGTGCAGTTCCCGATTGCGCGGGCGCACATCAATGTCGAGGCGGCCAGCCTCATGCGCTACGAAGCCTGCCGGCTGTTCGATGCGCACGAGCCCTGCGGCGCGCAGGCCAACATGGCCAAGCTGCTGGCGGCCGACGCGTCCTGGGAAGCCGCCAACGCCTGCCTGCAGTTCCATGGCGGCTTTGGCTTTGCCACCGAATACGACGTCGAGCGCAAATTCCGCGAGACTCGCCTCTACCAGGTTGCTCCCATCTCGACCAACCTGATCCTGTCGTACGTTGCTGAACACATCCTGGGCCTGCCCCGCTCCTTCTGACACGCCATCTTCCGACATGACCGCAGACAAAGACACCCCGCACCTGAGCGCCGAACTCGCGGCCTTTGCCGCCAACCTGCGCTACGAAGACATCCCCGCACCGGTGCTGCGACGCGCCGAAGACCTGCTGCTGGATTGCCTGGCTTCCATCCTGGCCGGCGCATCCGCGCGGGCCGTGCAGGCGATCGACCGCTATGCCGCCGCGATGGGTCCGGCGGACGGTCCCAGCGAAGTGCTGATCACGCGCCGCCGCACCACGCCGCTCTTTGCCGCCATGGTGAATGCGGCGGCCGCGCACGTGGTCGAGCAGGACGACGTGCATAACGGTTCCGTTTTCCATCCGGCCGCCGTCGTGTTCCCCCCTGCCCTGGCCGTGGCGCAGGCGCTGGGATCCTCGGGTCGAGACCTGCTCACCGCCGCCGTGGCCGGCTATGAAGTCGGCATCCGCGTCGGCGAGTTCCTGGGACGTTCGCACTACAAGATCTTCCACACCACCGGCACGGCAGGCACGCTGGCGGCCGCCGTCACCACCGGCCGGCTGCTGGGCCTGTCCTCCGAACAGATGCTGCACGCGCTGGGTTCGGCCGGCACGCAAGCCGCGGGGCTCTGGGAATTCCTGCGCGACGCCGCCGATTCCAAGCAGTTGCACACCGCGAAAGCCGCTGCCGACGGCATCACCGCCGCCTACCTTGCCCGCGAGGGCTTCACGGGCGCGCGCCACATCCTGGAAGGCCCGCAGGGCATGGCGGCCGGCATGTCCACGGATGCGGATCCCAGCCGCCTGTGCGACCGCCTGGGCGAGCGCTGGGCGCTGGCCGAAACGTCATTCAAGTTCCATGCGTCGTGCCGGCACACGCACCCGGCGGCCGATGCGCTGCAGCAGGCGCTGCGCGACAACCACCTTACCGAGGCCGACGTCGAGCGCGTCGTGGCGCACGTGCATCAGGGCGCCATCGATGTGCTGGGTCCGGTCGTCAATCCGCAAACGGTGCACCAGTCCAAGTTCTCGATGGGGACGGTGCTGGCACTGATCGCGCGCCAGGGCCGCGCCGGGCTGGCTGAATTCGACGCGGGCCTGGACGACCCGGGCGTCGCCGCCTTCCGCGGCAAGGTTGAAATGGCGCTCGACCCCGAGGTCGACGGCGCTTACCCGCAACGCTGGATCGGCAAGGTCACCGTCTACACCCGCGACGGACGGGTGTTGCATGGGCGGGTCGACGAACCCAAGGGCGACCCGGGCAACACGCTGAGCCGTCCTGAAATCGAGGACAAGACGCTCAGTCTGGGCCGGTACGCCGACGCTGCGACGGAAAACGAACTGCGCGAGCTGATTGCCACGATCTGGGGCCTGGAGGGCGTGGGTAAAGTGCAGACGTTGCTGCCCCGCTGAGCGCGAGACGCCCGGAAAAAAAGCCGCAATGTGCGGCTTTTTTTCGTACGGGAGATTACCTGCACCGGGCGGCAGGCGCCGCCCGCATCACGCCAGCGCGGCGCGCTGCGCGCCGACCAGGCTGGCGATGCCGCCTTCGGCCAGCACCAGCATCGTGTCCAGTTCGGCGCGCGTGAAGGTTGCGCCTTCGCCCGTGCCTTGCACTTCCACAAACGCGCCGCTGCCCGTCATGATGACGTTCACGTCGGCATCGCAAGCCGAATCTTCCTGGTAGTCCAGGTCCAGGACCACCTGGCCGCCCACCAGACCAACCGACACCGCGGCCACGGTGTCGCGGATCGGATTGACCGCCAGGTCTCCACGCTTCATCAACAGTGCAACCGCGTCGGCCGCCGCCACCCAGGCGCCCGTGATGCTGGCGCAACGCGTGCCGCCGTCGGCCTGCAGGACGTCGCAATCCAGATGCAGCGTACGTTCGCCCAGCGCCTTCATGTCGAACACGGCGCGCAGGCTGCGGCCGATCAGACGCTGGATCTCCTGCGTACGGCCACTCTGCTTGCCGCGCGCGGCCTCGCGGTCGCCTCGCGTATGCGTGGCGCGCGGCAACATGCCGTATTCAGCCGTTACCCAGCCTTCGCCCTTGCCCTTGAGAAAAGGCGGTACCTTCTCCAGGACGCTTGCCGTACACAGCACGTGGGTCTCGCCCGCCTTTACCAGCACGGAGCCTTCCGCGTAACGCGTGAAGCCGCGCTCCAGGCTGAACGGACGCAATTGATCGGCGGTGCGGCCAGACGGCCGGGCAATGGTGGGAATAGTGGTCACAAGGGGCTCCAGACTTGGCTTCGATTCGCGGCATTGTACGGGCACGCGTCACGGGAAAATCACGCTTGGAGTATCCTGCCGCGATGTATCCGGTTGAAAACATAGACCCGCTGCCCAGGACCTGGGCGCCGCGGGCCCCGGCGCAACCGGCTTCAACTCCAAGAATCACCAGGACACGCACACCATGATCCGCAGCATGACCGCCTTTGGCAACGCCCGCGCAGACTTAGAACAAGGCACCCTCGCCATAGAATTGCGCAGCGTCAATAGCCGCTTTCTCGACCTGTATTTCCGCCTGCCTGACGAACTCCGGCACGTGGAAACTCCCCTGCGCGAACTCCTGACCGCAAATCTGGCCCGCGGCAAGGTCGAGATCCGCGTGTCCTTCACCCGTGCTACCAGCGCCGACCTGTCCAAGCTGGACCCGGCGTGGCTTGAAAGCCTGGCCGAACAACTGCAGGCCGCGCGCCGCATCATTCCCGAGATCGCCTCGCCGCGCCTCGCCGAACTGTTCAACTGGCCCGGCCAGCGGGGCAACGACGCGCTGGATCCTCAAATCTGGGGCGCGGCCTGCCTGCAGGCCGCCCAGCAGGCGCTGACGCAGCTTCAGGAAGGCCGCGAACGCGAAGGCGAACGCCTCGCCGGCATGATGCGCGACTGCGCCGACGGCGTGGCCAAAGTCGTGGACATCGTGCAGGCGCACCTGCCGCAACTCTTGGCCGACCACCGCGACCGGCAGGCCGCCAAGCTGCGTGAAAGCGTGGAGTCCGCCTTCCCTGGCGGATTTGCGCATATTTCCGGTGCGGAACTGTCTGAGCGCTTGTCGCAGGAAGCCAACCTGTTCGCCCTGCGCATCGATGTGGCCGAAGAATTGTCCCGGCTGCGCTCGCACCTGGAAGAGCTGCGTCACCTGCTGTCGGATGGCGGTGGCAAATCGGCCGGCGGCAAAAAGAACGCCGGCAGCGCCGGAAAGCGGCTGGACTTCCTGTTCCAGGAAATGAACCGGGAAGCCAACACGCTGGGTTCCAAGGCGGGCAGCATGGAAGTCACGCGCGCCGCCATGGACCTGAAGCTGCTGATCGAGCAGATGCGCGAACAGGCTCAGAACATCGAGTAAGGGGCGATGCCGCGCCCCCGGGTTACCGGCTCTCGCCTGTCGCCGGCTCGCCCCGCAGCGCAGAATCCAGGTAGTCGCTGCGGGCGCGCGCATCCGGGAACCGCATGTCGCGGTAGTTGACGAAACGCGAGCCCCGCGTCAGGCGGTAGCCGGCCCAGATCAGCAAAAAGAGCGGAATGCCGATATAGGTGGCAACCACGCCACCCCAGTCGATCCGGTCCTGCAGGAACGCCTGGTAGTTCTGGCCAAGCGTGATGATCAGGCACAGCACGAATGCGAAGATCGGACCGAAGGGAAAGAACGGGGACACATAGGGCAGATCGGCCAGGCTGTTGCCCTGCTTCACGTAACCCCGGCGGAAGCGGTAGTGGCTGATGGCGATGCCCAGCCACGCAATAAAGCCGGTCATGCCGGACGTATTCAGCAGCCAGATATAGACCGCGTTGGGGCTGAAGATGAAGGTGAAGAAGCACAGCGCCGCCACGACGGTAGTCGCCAACAGCGCCCACAACGGCACGCCGCTAGCCGAAATGCGGCCGAAGATCCGCGGCGCCTTGCCTTCCCGGGCCAGGCTGTAGAGCATGCGCGTTGCCGCGTACATGCCGGAGTTGCCGGCGGACAGCACGGAAGTCAGCACGACCGCGTTCATGACCGAGGCTGCGCCCAACAGGCCGGCGCGCTCGAAGATCAGGGCGAACGGGCTGACGCTGATGTCCTCAACGTCGTTGCGCAGCAGGTGCGGATCGGTATAGGGAATCAGCAGGCCGATGACCAGGATGGCCGCCACGTAGAACAGCAGGATGCGCCAGAACACCTGGCGCACGGCGCGCGGCAGGTTGCGCGCCGGATCCTTGGATTCGCCTGCGGCGATGCCGATCAGTTCGGTGCCCTGAAACGAAAAGCCCACCACCATCGCCACGCCGATCAGCGCGGCAAAACCGCCCGCAAAAGGCGCGTCGCCCACGGTCCAGTTGGCCAGGCCACCCGTCTCACCCCCACGGATGATGCCCAGGAGCATCATGACGCCCATGACCACAAAGGCCAGCACGGCGATCACCTTGATGAGCGCGAACCAGAATTCCGCCTCGCCGAAGCCGCGGGCGGACATGGCGTTCAGTCCGAACGTGATGGCGAGGAACAACGCGCTCCAGTAGAACCCGGGTACGTCGGGGAACCAGTACGCCATGACGAGCTGCGCCGCGACCAGATCGACCGCGACGGTGACGGCCCAGTTGTACCAATAGTTCCACCCAAGCGCGAAGCCGAAGCCGTCCTCGACGTAGCGTGCGCCATAGGTAGAGAACGAGCCGGACACCGGCATGGCGGCCGCCAGTTCGCCCAGGCTGGTCATCAGGAAATAGACCATGATGCCGATCAGCACATAGCCCAGTAGCGCGCCGCCGGGGCCGGCCTTGGCGATCGTCGCGCCCGACGCCACGAACAGCCCGGTGCCGATCGACCCGCCCACCGCGATCATGGTCAGGTGACGCGCGGAGAGCGTGCGCCGCAATTCGGACGGCCCGCCCGTCTGGGCCTTGCGCGCGCCGCCTGAGCGACGATCATCGAATTCCGATGGTGCCAAAATGCATTCCTTCACGTCTTGATGGCGTCCGGGCAAAGCAATGCGGACGCCCTGGGATTACCGAGCAACGCGCGAGAATAGCGCAATCGGCCCCGACATGAAAAATGACCGGCCGCGGGGGACGGATCAGCCGCCGAGATCCCCCGGCGGCTGCGGATTTATTGAAACGCCGTTTCCATGAATGTGCGCAGCTTGCGCGAATGCAGCCGTTCGGGCGGCATGTCGCGCAGCCGCTCCAGCGCCCGGATACCGATTTCCAGATGCTGATTGACCTGCCGCCGGTAGAAGGCGCTGGCCATGCCGGGCAGTTTCAGTTCGCCGTGCAAGGGTTTGTCGGACACGCACAGCAAGGTGCCGTATGGCACTCGGAAGCGAAATCCGTTGGCCGCGATCGTGGCAGACTCCATGTCCAGCGCGATCGCTCGCGACTGTGCAAAGCGCTCCACCAGATCGACGTGGTCGCGCAGCTCCCAGTTGCGGTTGTCGATCGTCGCCACGGTGCCGGTGCGCATGATGCGCTTCAGGTCCCAGCCGGACAGCCCGGCAACCTCTTCCACGGCCTGTTCCAGCGCCACCTGCACCTCGGCCAGCGCCGGCACGGGTACCCACGTGGGCAGATCGTCGTCCAGCACGTGATCTTCGCGGACATAGCCGTGCGCGAGCACGTAGTCGCCCAGCCGCTGGGAATCGCGCAGGCCGGCGCAATGGCCCAGCATCAGCCACGCATGCGGACGCAGCACGGCGATGTGATCCGTGATCGTCTTGGCATTGGACGGTCCCACGCCGATGTTGACCAGCGTGATGCCGGAATGATCGCCGCGCACCAGGTGATAGGCGGGCATCTGCGGCAGGCGCACCGGCTGGACCTCGTCGCCCGGACCGCTCTCGCCGCGGCGCGTGATGCGGTTGCCCGGCTCGACCAGCATCTCGTAGTCTTCGTTGCCGCTGGCCATCAAGGCGCGGGCCCGCGCGCAGAACTCGTCCACGTAGAACTGGTAATTGGTGAACAGAACGAAATTCTGGAAATGCGTCGGCGCGGTCGAGGTGTAGTGCTGCAGGCGATGCAGCGAATAGTCCACGCGCTGCGCGGTAAAGGGGGCAAGCGGCTTGGGTTCGCCATCTTTGCCACGCCATGAACCGTTCACGATGGCGTCGTCGGTGACCGCCAGATCCGGCACGTCGAACAGGTCGCGCAGGGGCCGCTTGAGGGCCTCAAGATGCTCGCCTTCCACGTAGGCGCCCTCGGGAAAGGCGAAATGCAGCGGAATGGGCGAATCCGATTCGCCCACCTCGACCGCCACCCGGTGGTTCTCCAGCAACTGGCCGACCTGCTCGATGAGGTAATCACGGAACAGCGCCGGCTGAGTGACCGTGGTCTGGTACCAGCCGGGTTCGGCCACATGCCCATAGGACAGCCGGGTGTCGATGGGATCGTAGGTTTCCACGACGATGCGGATGGCAGGGTAATAGGCGCGGAATCGCGCGCCACCGTTACCCGAGCCCTTCAGGACCTCGCGGAACGCGGTGCGCAGAAAGGCTGTGTTGCGGGCGTAGATTTCAGCCAGGCGGTCCACCGCGGACACCGCATCCTGGAAAGGTTCAAAGGGCAATGCCTCGGGCCGGTTCATGGACGACAAAGGGTGTACTGCGTTCATCATTGAGCTTTACTCCGCCTTCTTATCTGTCTTGCCTGCATCCTCGGCCACGGACGCCGGCAATACCGGCGGGCCGATGCAGTCGATTATGCCCGAGGCGTCGGACAATGAAATGTCATCCAGGCATCTAGCCGCGACGGGCGTGGCTGCGAGCCCACGCAACCGGGACCTGGTCCGAATGCGGTGGCTGTTACGTGACGCGGTGAGAGGCCGGTAACGGTGGGCGCGCGATTATGCTGCATTGCACTACAAATGTAATGAAACTTTATTACACTATAATCGTGAGGCGTTTCAGGTGTTCCGCCTGCGAACCGCTCCCCTTTCCGCCGGCTTGCCTCCCGAGGCAAAGCCATGCCGCCCACTCCGATTTTTGAAGTGACGTAATGACTCCGCCCACGCGAAAAGTCCGCTTTTCCTATTTCCGCACTCCCGCCTTTCTGTCAGCACCCCTCCTGGCCCTGACGCTCTCCTGGATACCCGGCGCCGCCCACGCCTCTCTGGCCGCCGAACAAGCCCGCCCCACCCTCAGCGGCCTGCGCCTGGCGCAAGAGCCCACGGTGCCCACGCTGCGCGAGCGCGTCGTCGAAGCTGGCCTGGAGGCCATCGGCACACCGTATAGCTGGGGCGGCGACGACGCCGACGGCTTTGATTGCAGCGGGCTCGTCTTGTATGTATTCCGTGAAATCGCCGGCCTGGAGCTGCCCCGCACCGCGCGCGCCCAGCGCAGCGAAGGCAAGACCGTGTCCGCCAAGAAGGAACTTCGCCCGGGAGACCTGGTGTTCTTCGCCACCCGCGGACGCGGCGTGACCTCGCACGTCGGCATCTACATCGGCCAGAACAAATTTGTTCATGCCCCGCGCCGTGGCACCAAGGTGCGCGTGGACGACATGAAGGCCGCCTATTGGTCCAAGCGTTACCTGGGCGCCCGCGCCTACCTGGACACCGCTCCCAAGCAGATGCTGGCCCAGGCCTCGCGCTGAACAAAGGGCTGACGGACGGCGCCCGGCGGGCGCCATGGGGGACGGCAGGGACGCCAGCATGCCAGTGCCGGCGGCAACGATCCTGATTGGAATGCTCAGCCCCGGCCCACGAAGGGCATGTTGGTGGCCATGAGCGTCATGAACTGCACGTTGGCATCCAGCGGCAGGCGGGCCATTGCGGCCACCGCCTGCGCCACGTGGGCGACGTCCATGCGCGGCTCCACCTTGGTACTGCCGTCGGCCTGCAGGATGCCGGCGGCCATGCGTTCGGTCATTTCAGTGGCGGCATTGCCGATGTCGATCTGGCCGCACGCAATGTTGTACGGCCGGCAATCCAGGGAGATCGACTTGGTCAGCCCCGTCACCGCGTGCTTGGTGGCGGTATAGGCAATGGAGAACGGCCGCGGCGCGTGCGAGGAGATGGAGCCGTTATTGATGATGCGGCCGCCCCGCGGATGCTGCGCCTTCATGATCCGGATGGCCGCCTGCGCGCAGAGGAACATGCCGGTCAGGTTCGTGTCGACGACCTCGCGCCACACGGAAACCGGCAATTCCTCGATCGGCACGGCCGGAGCGCCCCGCCCTGCGTTATTGAAGAGCACGTCCAGGCGACCGTATTCGCGCTGGGCGGTATCGAAGAGATCCCGCACCGCCTGCTCGTCGGACACGTCCGTGGGCACGACAAGCGCGCGCATGCCGTCTTCGCCTGCGGCCGTCCGGGTGGCCTCCAGGGGCTCGCGCCGGCGACCGGCCAGCACGACCCGGTAACCCTGGGCCAGGAACTCCAGGGCGACCGCGCGGCCAATGCCGGTGCCGGCGCCGGTGACCAACGCTACGCGGGGCGGATCGATCTCGTTCGTATTCATCGGATTTCCTTCTTATGGATGCGCGAAATCCTACCCGAATCGCCCCGCAGATGCTGCAAGCGAAGGTTCCAACCGCAACACAGTTTCAACAGCCCCGCTCGCCCAACGAGCAACCCGCCACGCCAGCGCCCGCAACCCCGCAGCACGAGCCGGGAAAAGCGGGTCGCGCGGCGCGCGGACAGCCGCCCGATTTGCTATTCTTCGAGTCTCAGCATTACACGCCGGTCACATTCATTCATGCACGCCACTCCCGGAAACGTCTTCATGGTCGTCGCGCCCAGCGGCGCCGGCAAGTCCAGCCTAGTCAAGGCGCTGCTTGCCCAAGACCCGTCCATTCTGCTTTCCATTTCCTGCACCACGCGCGCCCCCCGCCCCGGCGAGGAAGATGGCCGCGAATACCGCTTTGTGTCCGTTGACGACTTCAAGGCCATGCGCGAAGCGCAGAACCTGCTGGAATGGGCCGAAGTGCACGGCAATTACTATGGCACGCCCCGCGACCGCATCGACGAGGCCACCAGCCAAGGACGCGACGTGCTGCTGGAAATCGACTGGCAAGGCGCCCGCCAGGTGAAGCAGCGGTTTCCGCGCGCAATCGGCATTTTTGTTCTGCCGCCTTCCATCGATGAACTCGAAAGCCGGCTCAAGGCGCGCGGCCAGGACGCGCCGCAGGTGATCGCCCGCCGGCTGATGGCTGCGGGCGGCGAAATCGCCCACGCGCCTGAATGCGAATATGTTATTATTAATCAAGAATTTAGCGTAGCCCTGTCGGAACTGACCCAAATAGTCAGCGCCGCTCGGCTGCGCTTTTCGTCTCAGGCCGCCCGTCACGCCGACTTGTTCGCGCAACTTGGCATCCCGGCCGAACACTGAGCCGAACGCATTCTCCCCATCATCCATCAGCACCAGGTGTCCTAATGGCTCGCATCACTGTCGAAGACTGTCTGAATCAAATCCCCAATCGTTTCAAGCTCACGCTGGCCGCGACGTACCGCGCCCGTGAATTGGCGCAAGGCCACGCCCCGCGCCTGGACAGCAAAGACAAGCCCACGGTCACTGCACTGCGCGAAATCGCGGGCGGGCTCACCGGCGTGGAAATGCTGCGTAAAGTTCCCACCTGATACTCCCCGGGGGGCTGCAAGCATGGCTTTTCCCGGGCTGAAGTACGCTTCATCTGGTCTGCTTGCCGCACTGCGTGCCGGCTCCCGTCTCGGGCGCCGCACGGGCAAGAAAGACAAGAATTCCCCCACGCCACCGTCCGTCGCCGCTCAAGAAGCGGCGGACGCGACCGGTTCTCCGGTCGCCTCGCTGGCGCCGCTGACCGAAATCATCGGCAGCTATCTCGACAAGAAAGATGTGGAGCGCGTGCGCGAAGCCTACCGCTTCGCCGATCAGGCGCACCTGGGCCAGTTCCGCGCCAGCGGTTCGCCCTACATCTCGCACCCCATCGCCGTCACGGAAATCTGCGCGGGCTGGAAGCTCGACGCGAACGCGTTGTCCGCCGCCCTGCTGCACGACGTGATGGAAGACCAGGGCATCGCCAAGCACGAGCTGGCCGAGAAATTCGGCCCTGAAGTCGCCGAGCTGGTCGATGGCCTGTCCAAGCTGGACCGCCTGGACTTCGCCACCAAGGCCGAGCAGCAGGCCGAGAGTTTCCGCAAGATGCTGCTGGCGATGGCGCGCGACGTGCGCGTCATCCTCATCAAGCTGGCCGACCGCCTGCACAACATGCGCACGCTGGACGCGGTCAACCCTGAAAAGCGCCGCCGCATCGCCCGCGAAACGCTGGACATCTACGCGCCCATCGCTCACCGGCTGGGTCTGAACCTGCTGTTCCGCGAACTGCAGGACCTGTGCTTCGCGGCCATGTACCCGAACCGCTACCAGGTGCTGTACAAGGCCGTGCTGGCCGCGCGCGGCAACCGCCGCGAGGTGATCGGCAAGATCGCCGACTCGGTGCGCGCCGCCCTGCCGGCCGCCGGCATCGAGGCCGAGGTCACCGGCCGCGAGAAGACGCTGTTCGGCATCTACCGCAAGATGGTCGACCAGAAGAAGTCGTTCTCGGACGTGCTGGACATCTACGGTTTCCGCGTCATCGTCCACACGCTGCCCGAGTGCTACCTGGCGCTGGGCACGCTGCACCAGTTGTACCGGCCGGTGCCCGGCAAGTTCAAGGACTACATCGCGATCCCCAAGGTCAACGGCTACCAGTCGCTGCACACGACGCTGGTGGGCCCCTACGGCACGCCGGTGGAATTCCAGTTCCGCACCCGCGACATGCATCACGTGGCCGAGGAAGGCGTGGCCTCGCACTGGCTGTACAAGGGCGCCGACCTGACGCTCAACGACCTGCAGAAACGCACCCACCAGTGGCTGCAATCGCTGCTGGACATCCAGAGCCAGACCGGCGATTCGGGCGAATTCCTCGAACACGTCAAGGTCGACCTGTTCCCGGACGCCGTTTACGTTTTCACCCCGCGCGGCAAGATCATCTCGCTGCCGCGTGGCGCGACGCCGGTGGACTTCGCCTACGCCATCCATACCGACATCGGCAACCAGGCGGTGGCCGCCAAGGTCAACGGCGAGTTCGTGCCGCTGCGCACGGAGCTGAACAGCGGCGACACGGTGGAGATCGTCACCTCGCCCGCCTCGCGCCCGAACGCGCAATGGCTCAACTACGTGCGCACCGGCCGCGCCCGCTCGGAAATCCGCCACTACCTGCGCACCGTCAAGTACGAGGAATCGGTCGCCTTCGGCGAACGCCTGCTGGGCCAGGCCCTGCAGGAGCTGCACATGCCGCTGCCCGCTACCGACGATCCGGCCTGGCAGAAGCTGGCGCGCAGCACCGGCGCCAGCTCGCGCGAGGAAATCCTGGCCGACATTGGCCTGGGCAAGCGCCTGGCGGCCGTGGTGGCGCGCCGCTTCGCGCCGGAGCACCAACTGGTGGCCACCACCGCCGCCGCGGTGGACGAGCTGACCTCGGCCCGCAGCGCCCCGATCCTGATCCAGGGCAACGAAGGCCAGGCGGTGCAGCTGGCGCCGTGCTGCGGCCCGCTGCCCGGCGACCCGATCATCGCCGGCATGCGCATGGGCCACGGCCTGGTGGTGCATACCGCCGACTGCCCGGTGGCCATGCGCCAGCGCCTGCGCGAACCGGAACGCTGGATCAACGTCGCGTGGGACGCCCACACCGCCAAGCACCTGGCCACGCGCCTGGACATCGTCACCCGCAACGAGCGCGGCGTGCTGGGCCGGCTGGCCGCGGAAGTCACGGCGGCCGACGCCAACATCATGCATGTGACGATGCACGATGACGCGGTCTCGACGGTGTCGCTGCACCTGACCATCCAGGTCGACAGCCGCAAGCACCTGGCGCAGGTGATCCGCGCCATCCGCCACGTGCCGCAAGTGCAGAAGATCGTGCGCGTGAAGGGCTGAGGGGGAGGAGGAAGCCCACCCCCGAAGCGCTGCGCGCTTCCTCCTCAAGGGGGCATGTCTACGGACCGGCGGAGCCGGATCCGTGACATCCCGCTTGGGGGCGCTCTCATTGCGGCCTTTGAAGCGTGGAGCGATCCGTGCTCAGGCCACGTGTTGCAGGAAGTCCTTCAGGCGCTGGCTGGGCGGATTGTCCAGCAGCTCGGCCGGCGGCCCGTCATGGGCGATCTTGCCGGCGTCGATGAAGATCAGGCGGCTGCCGACCTTGCGCGCGAACTCCATTTCGTGCGTGACCACCACCATGGTCATGCCCTCCTCGGCCAGGTCGCGCATCACCTTCAGCACCTCGTGGCGCAGTTCCGGGTCGAGCGCCGAGGTCGGCTCGTCGAACAGCATCAGCTTGGGCTTGATGGCCAGCGCGCGGGCGATCGCCACGCGCTGCTGCTGGCCGCCGGACAGCTCGGACGGATAGTGGTTCATGCGCTCGCCCAGCCCGACCTTGCGCAGCAGCTGCTCGGCCAGTTCGCGCGCCTCGTCGCGGCCCTGGCCGCGCGTGTGGATCGGCCCGAACATGACATTCTGCAGCGCGGTCATCTGCGGGAACAGATTGAACTGCTGGAACACCATGCCGGCCTCGCGGCGGATCTCGCGCACCTGGGCGGCGCCGCCATGCACGCTCAGGCCGTCGACCAGCAGGTCGCCGCCGTTGATCGTTTCGAGCACGTTGATGCAGCGCAGGAAGGTGGACTTGCCGGAACCGGACGGCCCAACCACCACAACCACTTCGCCCGCGTCGATATTGAGCGAGATACCGTTCAGGACCGTGGACTCGCCGAACGTCTTGGTGACGTCATGAAATTCAACCATGCTCATAGTATGCGCATCCTCTTTTCCACCAGGTGCAGGATCAGCGCCATCGTGCCCGTCAGGATCAGGTAGACGATGGCGATGGCCGACCAGATCTCGACCGCGCGGAAGTTGCTGGCCATGATCTCCTGGCCCTGGCGGGTCAGTTCCGCAACGCCGATCACGATGAACAGCGACGAATCCTTCAGGCTGATGATGCACTGGTTGCCCAGCGGCGGAATCATCCGCCGGAACGCCACCGGCCCAATGATGTGCAGCAGGATCTTATGGAAAGGCAGGCCCATGGCCTGCCCCGCTTCCTTCAGCCCCTTGTGGACGGAAAGCAGCGATCCACGCACGATTTCCGAGATGTACGCTCCCGAGTTGATGATCAGGGTTGCGATGGCCGCGAATTCCGCGTCGACCCGGATGTCGGCCAGCAGCGGCAGCGCAAAGTAGATGAACATGACCTGCACCACGATCGGCGTGCCGCGGATGACCGCAACATAGACCTGCGTGATGCCCGACAAGACCGCGTTCCCGTAGGCGCGCGTCACGCCGGAGAGCGCACCGAGCAGGAAGCCGCCCGCCAGGCCCCAGAAAGTGATCTTGATGGTCATGAGCGTACCCGTCAGCAGATTGGGTATCGCGTCCTCGATGACAGCCCAGTCAAACTCCACGATCTTCCCCCCATGGCGCGCAGGCGCGCCCGCATCATGGTGGACGCGCCTTGCGGCAAAGCGGCGTGGCGGTTGCCAAGCCGGGGGCCGGCATGGCGCCGGACCCGATCCTTCACCGCCGCTTAAACGGCGCGTCCTGAAAACTGCCGCTTGCCAAGCCGATCAGGGCTTCTTGCCGAACCACTTGGTGTAGATCGCGTCGTACTCGCCGCTAGCCTTGATCGCGGCGAGCGCCTTGTTGACCTCGGGCACCAGTTCGCTGCCCTTGGGGAACGCGATGCCGTAGAAATCGCCGCTCTTGACCGAGCCGACCACCTTCACGCGGCCCTTGCCCGCCGTGTTGGCGTAATACTGGACGTTGGGCGTGTCGTGCACGGCGGCGTCGACGCGGCCGGTCGCCAGTTCAAGATAGGCGTTGTCGATATTCGGGAAGAGCTTGAGCTTGGCGTCGGGCACCTGCGCCTTCAGGAAGTCCACGGTGGCGGTGCCCGTCTTGACGGCGACGGTCTTGCCCGCCAGGGACTTGGCGTCCTTGATGTCGGTGTTCTTTTCGCCCACCAGGATGGCCAGGCCGCTTTCGTAGTAGGGATCCGAGAAGTCGATGACCTTCTTGCGATCGTCGCGTATCGTGATGCCTGCCAGCGCGGCGTCGATGTTCTTGGTCTGCAGGCCGGGAATGATGCCCGCGAAGTCCATCGGCTGCAGCTTGTACTTGAGGTTGAGTTGCTTGGCGATGGCCGCCCAAAGATCCACGTCGAATCCGGTATAGGTATTGCCCTGCTTGAATTCGAACGGCACGAAAGCGGTATCGGTGGCCACCACCAATTCCTTGCCCTGGGCCTGTACGGCAGAGACGGCGCCGAACAGGGTCATGGACAGGCCGACCATTGCGGCGGCAACTTTACGTTTGATCATGAAACTCTCCTCTTGGGGAGCGCCAGGCACCCCGGGCTTGTTGTAAGGGCATGATTCCTGGGCCGCGCCGGGTTCGCCGCCGCAACTTACCGACGATCTTAACGCATCAGTCCCCGCCTGGCGGACAGCAGACCCCTTACAATCCGCGAGACATCCGGAGGTTTTCCATGGCCTACAAATACGTGCGCATCGCCGGAAACCGCCGCCAGGTCGGCCTGGCGCTGGGCAAGCTTGCCCGTCCCATCATGGGGTCCTATCTGGAGCAAAGCGGCACATGGGAAGCGTTGCGGCCATGGCGCGGGCACCCTTTCGTGGACGATCTGGCGCAGCACGCGCAGGCCGCGTTGCCGCAGATCTGGGAAGAACTGGAAGGCCTGGCCGAAGGGATGCGCATGCCGGTCAAGGACGTGCTGCTCTGGCACTGCCGCGGCGACCTGCTGCACAGCACCACGGACGGCTGCACCTCGGTCGCCTTACGGACCGCCGACGGGTCGCGCTGGATAGGCCACAACGAGGACGGCGATGCCTATCTGTATGGCCGCTGCCATCTGGTGGATGTAGCGCTGGACGACGCGCCGGGCTACCTCAGCTTCTACTATCCGGGATCCTTGCCCGGGCACACCTTCGCCGCCAATCGCGCGGGGCTGGTCCAGACGATCAACAACCTGCGGATCAAGCAACGGCATGCGGGCGTGCCCCGCATGTTCCTGGCGCGCGCGGTGCTCGACTGCACGACGCTGGACGAGGCGGTGGCGCTGCTGCGCGATCTGCCCCATTCCGGTGGCTTTCACCACACGCTGGGCGCGGCTTCCGACGCGCGGATGCTCAGCGCCGAGGTGACGCCGGGCGCGGCGTCCATCCAGGAAATCGGCAGGCGCTATGGGCACGCCAACCACATGGTGCACGCCGCCACCCGCGGCCAGGCGCAAATCGTCACCGATTCGTCGCGGGCGCGGCAGAACCGGATCGAAGGCCTGGTGGATGGATGGCTGCCGGAATCCGGCAGCGCCGACATGCTCGCCGCCCTGCTCGATACGCAGGGCAAGCTGCCGATTCTGCGGACCGCGAAGGACGATCCGGACGACGAGAACACCCTGGCCACCGCGATGTTCGAAATCACCGACGAGGCCGTGGTCCTGCGCGTGTACGACCGCAAGGCACGCGCCGATATCGCGCTGGACGTGATGTCCGATCCCGATTGATCGGGACCGGACATCACGGTTCGGATTACCGCGTGCCGTAGCCCCCGCCTCCCGGCGTTTCCACGACGAACACATCGCCCGGAAGCAACTGGGCACTGTCCTGCGGACCCAGTTCCTCGATGGTGCCGTCCACGCGTTCAATCGTGTTGCGGCCCATGGCGCCCGGCAGGCCACCTGCCAGGCCAAACGGCGCGTAACGCCGGTTGTTCGACAGGATGGCCGCGGTCATGTTCTCGAGGAAGCGGATGCGCCGCACGCCGCCGTCGCCGCCGGGGTACCTGCCCGCGCCGCCCGAGCCCTTGCGGATCTCATACGATTCGAGACGCACCGGAAAGCGGAACTCCAGCACTTCCGGATCGGTCAGGCGCGAGTTGGTCATGTGCGCCTGCACCACCGACGTGCCGGCGAAGCCCACGTCGTGCGGCCCGGCCGCGTCAATTCGCACCGGACCGGCGCCCGTGCCACCCGAGATGGTCTCGTAGTACTGGTGGCGCGCGTTGCCGAACGTGAAGTTGTTCATGGTGCCCTGGCTGGCGGCCAGCACGCCGAGCGCGCCATACAGCGCGTTGACGATGCACATGGACGTTTCGACGTTGCCCGCCACCACCGAGGCCGGCGGGTTCGGGCGCAGCATCGAGCCTTCCGGCAGGATGATCGACAGCGGCACCAGGCAGCCGTCGTTCAGCGGGATGTCGTCGTTGACCAGGGTGCGGAACACGTACAGCACCGCGGCCACGGCGATGGCGCCCGGGGCGTTGAAGTTATTGTCCAGCTGGTCCGAGGTACCGGTGAAGTCGACCACGGCGCTGCGCGCCTGGTTGTCCACCCGCACCGCGACGCGGATGACCGCGCCGTTGTCCAGCGGATACTCGTAGCTGCCGTCCTTGAGCACCGAGATCACGCGGCGCACCGCCTCTTCGGCGTTGTCCTGCACGTGGCCCATGTAGGCCCGCACCACGTCCAGGCCGAAGTGATCGCACATGCGCAGCAGTTCCTGCACGCCCTTTTCATTGGCGGCGATCTGCGCGTGCATGTCGGCGATGTTCTGGTCCGGATTGCGCGCCGGCCAGCGGCCGGAGCCGAGAATGTCGCGCGCGGCCTGTTCGCGGAACTCGCCGCCCTTGACCAGCTGGAAGTTGGTGAACAGCACGCCTTCGTCTTCGACCGTCTTCGAATCCGGCGGCATCGAGCCCGGCGTGGTGCCGCCGATGTCGGCGTGGTGGCCGCGCGAGCCGACGTAGAACAGGATCTCGCTGCCCTTGCGGTCGAACACCGGCGTGATCACCGTGACGTCCGGCAGGTGGGTGCCGCCGTGGTACGGGTCGTTGACCACGTAGGCGTCGCCCGGCTGCATGCGGCCGGCGTTGGCGTTCATGACGGTGCGCACCGATTCGCCCATGGAGCCCAGGTGCACCGGCATGTGCGGCGCGTTGGCGATCAGGCGGGCCTGGGCGTCGAAGATGGCGCAGGAGAAGTCCAGGCGTTCCTTGATGTTGACCGAGTACGCCGTGTTCTGCAGGCGGTACCCCATCTGCTCGGCGATCGACATGAACAGGTTGTTGAACACCTCGAGCATGACGGGGTCGGCCTGGGTGCCGACCTTGCGCCGCTCGGGACGCGCTTCCACGCGGCGGATCACGAAATGATCCTGCCCCGTCAGCTCGGCCTGCCAGCCGGGCTCCACGACCGTGGTCTGGTTGGGCTCGGAAATGATGGCCGGCCCTGGCACGACGTCCCCGCCGGCCATGTCTTCGCGCACGTACAGCGGCGTATCGCGCCAGGCGCCCGCGCTGTACATGCTGACTACGCGGCGGGAAGCCAGCGCGCCCTCTCGGGTCCGCGACGTCGACGCTTCGCCGACGCGCTCGCCACCGCCCGTCGCCTCGACCGAAATGGTCTCGACCACGAGTTCACGGTTTGGCATCAGGAACGAATAGCGCTGGCGATAGGCGGTCTCGAAGTCCCGGCGCGCCTGATCCAGGTCAGAAAACGCCACTTCCAGCGCCGTGTCGGTGCCGCGGTACTTCAGGTGCAGGCGGCGCTGCACCGTGATGTCCGCCTCGGCCACGTGCTGGCGGCGCAGTTCGCCGACAGCCTGGCCCGCCAACACCTCCAGCTCGTCCCTCAGCTCGCCCATCAGGGCCGCGTCCAGCACCTTCTCGACCGTCTTCTGGCGCATGTCCGTCTGATCCGCGAGACCCATCCCATAGGCCGACAGCACGCCGCCCAGCGGGTGTGCAAAGACGGTGGTCATGCCCAGCGCGTCTGCCACCAGGCACGCGTGCTGGCCACCGGCGCCGCCGAACACGGTCAGCGCGTACTCCGTCACGTCGTGGCCGCGCTGCACCGAGATGCGCTTGATGGCTTCCGCCATGTTGCCCACGGCAATCTCGAGAAAGCCCTCGGCAAGCTGCTCCGGCGACATCTCGCGGCCGGTGGCGGCGCGTACCTCGGCAGCCATGGCTGAAAAGCGTTCAACCACGGCGTCGCGATCCAGGGCCTCGTTTGCCTCGGGGCCGAACACCTTGGGGAAGAAATCGGGTTGGATCTTGCCAAGCAGGACGTTGCAGTCCGTCACCGCGAGCGGACCGCCCCGGCGATAACAAGCCGGTCCCGGATTGGCGCCTGCGGAATCGGGTCCGACGCGCAGCCGCGCGCCGTCGAAATGCAGAATGGAGCCGCCGCCGGCCGCGACCGTATGGATGCTCATCATGGGCGCGCGCATGCGCACGCCGGCCACCTGGGTTTCGAACTCCCGTTCGAACTCGCCCGCGTAGTGCGAAACGTCGGTGGACGTGCCGCCCATGTCAAAGCCGATCACCTTCGGGAAGCCCGCAATTTCGCTGGTCCGCACCATGCCGACGATGCCGCCGGCCGGCCCCGACAGAATCGCGTCCTTGCCGCGGAAGCGGTGGGCATCGGTCAGGCCGCCGCTGGACTGCATGAACATGAGCCGGATGCCGGGCAACTCGCCGGCCACCTGGTCGACGTATCGCTTCAGGATGGGCGACAGATAGGCGTCCACCACGGTCGTGTCGCCCCGCGAGACAAACTTGATCAGCGGGCTGACCTCGTGCGACACGGACACCTGCGTGAAGCCGATCTCGTTGGCAATGCGCGCGGCCTGCTGTTCATGGCCGGTGGCGTGCCACGCATGCATGAAGACGATGGCGACGGCGCGGATGCCGCTGTCGTACGCCGCCTGCATGTCGCGGCGCAGGGCCGCTTCGTCCAAGGGGCGAATCAGCTCGCCGTCTGCCGCGACGCGCTCGTCCGCCTCGACGACGGCTTCGTACAGCATCTCGGGCAGCAGCACATTGCGGTCAAAGAGCCGCGGGCGGTTCTGGTAGGCGATGCGCAGCGCATCGCGGAAACCCCGCGTCGTGACGAGCAAGGTGCGCTCGCCCTTGCGCTCGAGCAGCGCGTTGGTGGCCACGGTCGTGCCCATCTTCACGCACTCGACCTGGTCGGCGGGCACCGGCTGCCCGGGCGCGATGCCCAGCAGCTTGCGGATGCCGGCGACCGCGGCGTCGCGGTATTGCTCGGGGTTTTCCGACAACATCTTCGCCGTGGTGGTCGTGCCATCGGGACGGCGCGCCACGATGTCGGTGAAGGTGCCCCCACGATCAATCCAGAATTGCCACT
>DALZRX010000010.1:9551-28060 GCA_032015805.1 Achromobacter sp. | reverse complement strand
CTCGGCCGCCGAGGCGGAGCCCGTTACCCCGCCCGCCGCCACCGCCCGTCAACCCGCCGCGGCAGACGGCGCATGCATCGAGACCGAGGTGAACGGGTATCGGGCCCTGTCCTACGACTGCCTGAACCAGAAGATGGCGCCCCAGACCGCGCCCCGGCCACCTGCGGTATTGGGGTCCGAAGCCATCACGGAGGGCCCGCCCAATCAGATGGGCCTGACCACGCCAGCCACCATCAGCAACCGCATGGGCAATACCTTCGGGACATCGGCGTATCCGCAGCGCCCGCCCCCCTCGTCAGGGCGTTAGCCCTCCGGGCGACCGCGTTCGACTGAATCGATCCTTGATCCTGTCCATGCACGGCGCCGCCGTGCATGGATGTTGATCTTCCCGTCCCACATGACCAGGACCTGATCCTGAAACGCGCCTCGGGGTGTTCAAGCGACGTTCAACATACGACCCTGTTCCGACCCGCGCGCTTGGCCTGATACAGCCTGGCGTCGGCGCGCTGATACAAGGCGTCCCAGGACTCGGACCCGTCTGTGTGCGCGACCCCGGCGCTGATGGTTATTGGCGCTTCGTCGTCCGGGCTTCGCACGGCGTGCTCAACCGCGGCACGCAGGCGTTCGGCGCAACGGCGCGCCTCCGGCGCATCGGTGGCCGGCAGGAAGATACCGAACTCCTCGCCGCCGATGCGCCCAAGCACATCGTTCTTGCGAACCGCTTCCTGCAGTACCTCGGCCACTCTCGTGAGCACTTTGTCCCCGCTCTGGTGGCCATGCACGTCATTGATGCGCTTGAAATTGTCGACATCGCACACGATGAGCGCGACTGAGACGTCTTGGCCAGCGCGCAGCGACCGGACCCGCGCTTCGAAGCCTCGCCGGTTGTAAACACCCGTCAACCAATCCTTGTCGCCCTCTTTCCTGACCTCATCGATCGCATCGGCTGCGATCGCAACCAGCAGCGCGAGCGCCAATGCAACGCTGAATACCGCCAGCGATAGCTGCAACAACTGCCAGAACCGGGAATCAGCAAAAGCGAGCGCACCCTGCGGCGCATGCGCCCCCATGCTGAGCAATGTGCGCGGAAGAAAGTGAAGTCCGAAAAGCAACACCACAACGAAAAGCACCCTGTCGATTGGGCGCTGACGGGAGGGTTGCCGAATACGCCACGCGGCATGGCAGAACAGCAATCCAAAACCCGCATTCAGCACATACACGCGCACGAGCAGATTGCGGTCGACATAGAAGAAATACCAAATCGCGCTCATGATCGCCGCGGCATAAAGCCCAAGCACGGCCCAGCGCAGGCGAACGCGGGCGCGCTCGAGAACTCCCTGCACGACGAGGCAGACCGCCGCCGTGTATAGGGAACCCGAGACGAGCGCGTTCAGGCCCGCGTCACGGGGCAGGTACAAGACCTGTGACATCGCTCCAGCGGCAAACGCCACGCAGCCCGCAGCCAGGTGCAGCAGGAAACGTTTTCGATGAAAGGAGACCCAGATGGCGAAGAAGGTAAGACCGAAGATCAACAGCAGCGCTGGCGCGATCAATGACAAGGTCACTCGGACTTGCGAACCTAACATGGGCGCCTCAGGCGAAGCGACGGCGCGCGTCGCGCGCGGGCCGATTTTCCAGAATGAAGCAGTGCACGATGACCTGCGACCGTAAACCAAAGTGGCTGAAGTTTACGACAGCGTCGGCGCCATGCTCGCCGTCCGCCCTGCGACTCGCTGGTGGGCGGCAGCCCCGCGGGTGTCGAGGCGGAATGGGCCGCATGCCGCCAGGGCCGGCGGTTTGCACGCCTCTCACCTGTCAAGCGGGACACGCGCGCATCCGGATAGACGCTAGTCCTTGATGGGCGCGACGTCACGATGCGGCGCCCGTGCCCGCAGGTACGCCATCGGGCTGCACTTCATTTCGGTCCGGAAGGCAAAGATGAACGACGAGGTGGAGCCATAGCCCAGTTCCAATGCGGTCCCCGTCACATCGAGACCACTCTCCAATAACTCGATTGCTCTGAACAACTTCAGCCGGCGACGCCAGTCGCGCAGGGTCAGGCCGGTCTCGGCAAAAAATTTCCTGGCCAGCGTCCGCCCGGACATCCCCAGCTCCCGCCCCCAGTCGTCCGGACTCCGAGGATCGGCAGGCTGGTTGTATAAGGTTTCGCACATGAACAGTAGCGGGCCGCTTGTCGGCCACGCCAGCACCAACGAGATCGGGTTTGCACGGCAGAGTTGGTCGAGCACCAGTCGGTATAACCGGCCGAAATACCCATCCTCATTCGCCTGGCCCTGAACCGTCGCCGCCTCGACAAGAAGTGCCTTCAACAAGGCAGACACCCCAAAAACCGCCACCTCCCCCTCAGAAAGCGTTCCCCCGGGATGATCGGCAAGCCACAGACTGCGGTACTCGGCGCCGAGGAAAGAACCGACGCTATGCACCGTTCCGGACGGAATCCACGCCGCCTGGTTCGGCGATATGGCGAAGGAATGCCCGTCTGCCGTCACCATGAGGACGCCGGAAACCGCGTAGACGACCTGGTTCCATTCATGCGTATGCGCAGCGAAATAATCCCGCGCGCCAATGGACTGCACCCTCATGGTCATTGGCGAAGGGGGCAGGACGTCCGGTGGAGCGGTGATGGCTTTCCACTGCATGAGCGCGTTCATTTGTCGTCGAATCTATATAACTTGGCAATCTGTCGATAGATCTCCATCATAGCTTTGCGTTGTAATGCGAACTCCAGCATCCCCATCTCACGCCGTTCAAAGCAATGACACAAAGCAGCGTCTCCCCGGGGCATGAACGCCCCACTCTTCTGCCCGAGGGCGTGCAACAAGGCAACATCTGGAGACTCACCACCGCCCAAGCGCTAGCCGGCGCGAACTCGGTGGTGGTCTACGCGACGGGCTCCATTGTGGGCAATATGCTCGCTCCCACGCCGATGCTGGCTACCCTGCCGATTTCCATCTTCGTGGTTGGCATGGCGACATGCACGCTGCCGATGGGCGCCGTCGCCCGGCGCCACGGCAGACGCGCGGCATTCCTGTTGGGCACCGGAGCCGGCGTGCTCACTGGCCTGCTGGCGATGCTGGCGGTCATGATCGGAAGCTTCTGGCTGTTCTGCCTGGCCACGTTCTTCGGCGGTGTCTATGCTGCAGTGGTCCTGTCCTTCCGCTTCGCCGCCGCGGACGGCGTTGAGCCCAAGCGACGGGCACGCGCGCTTTCCCTTGTCATGGCCGGTGGCGTAGCCGCCGGGGTGGTTGGGCCACAACTCGTCACCTGGACGATGAATCTGTGGCCGCCGCACATGTTTGCCGCCACGTTTCTGGCGCAAGCGGGGGTTGCGGCGATTTCCGCGTTCGTCCTTCTCGGCGTCAGGTTGCCCGCGCCAACGGCTGCGGAAGTCGCAGGCGGGCGACCGCTTTCCGAGATTGCGCTGCAGCCACGCTTCATCGCCGCAGTGATCGCCGGGGCCGTCTCCTACATGCTCATGAATTTCCTCATGACGGCCGCGCCGCTGGCAATGCACATCTGCGGCCACTCGCAGGAGTCCGCCAATCTGGGACTGCAGTGGCATGTCATTGCCATGTATGCGCCAAGTTTCTTCACCGGCAGACTGATAACCCGTTATGGCGCGGGACGGGTTGCGATCATGGGCCTTGTATTGATTGGCGTCTCGGCCGCCGTAGGTCTGGGTGGTATCGACGTCATGCACTTCTGGTGGTCGCTGATCCTGCTCGGCGTGGGATGGAACTTCGGGTTTCTGGGCGCGTCCGCGCTGGTCCTGGAATGCCACCGGCCCGAGGAGAAAACACGCGTCCAGTCTCTGAACGACTTCATCGTCTTCGGCCTGATGGCGATCGGATCGTTCTCGTCCGGCGGCCTGCTGTCAGCGTACGGCTGGAACACCGTGCTCTGGGTGTCATTCATCCCGCTGGCGCTGTCCGTCGCCGCCCTGGGTGTTGCCATGCGAAGAAAGGCCACATTGAGCCGATGAAGGCGCGCATCAACAAGCAATTCACGCTTGCCCCGGGGCGGCGACGCTCAGCACCATGCGGAACTTCACCTTCCCGGATTTCATTCGTTGGTAGGCCTCGTTGGCTTGTTCCAATGCCATCAGTTCCGTCCGTGGATGAACGTCAGCCAACACGCTGAATTGCAGAGCCCGCTCGTTCTCGTAGGGGGTACCCGTTATCGATCCCAATAGCTGGCGTTCACCACCCACCAGAAATCCCGCCGGCACGATGAGCTCTTCCTTGCCCGCGCCCAGCACGACCAGCCGCCCTTGTGGAGCAAGTCCCGCAAGGGCGGTCGCCACTGCGGCCGGATTGCTGATCGTTGTCACAACGGCGGCAGCACCGCCCAGGCGCTTGAGTGCCTCGCCAGCATCCTGTTGCGTCGTGTCGACGTACACATGCGCACCCAGGTTCATTACGTCCTGGACGATATCCTGACCACGCCCAACCGCAACGACCTTGAAACCCATTCTTCGGGCATATTGCACAGCCAGGTGCCCTAGCCCGCCGATCCCCAGGACGGCCACGACATCGCCCGCCTGAGCGCCGCATTTCTTGAGTGCGTTGAACGTGGCAATACCGGCGCACAAGATCGGCGCGGCCTCTTCCGAACTCAACTCGTCGGGGATCGCCACCAGGCCCGTGCTTCGGGCAAGCATCATTTCCGCATAGCCGCCATCGCAGGACCGGCCTACGACTGGCTGATTCAGACAGAGCTGGAAGTTGCCTTGCCGGCATTGGGCGCATTCGTTGCAATGCCCACCGAGTCGGCCGACCCCCACCCGTTGCCCGACCTTCCACATAGAAGGTGTGGACGCGCCAAGGGCTGCGATTCGACCCACTACCTCGTGGCCGGGGACGCGCGGCAACGGCATGGCTGCGTCCGGCCTTTCAATGTCGCCAATGTCAGCGCCGCAGATGCCGCAGGCTTCGACCGCGATGAGCACCTCGCCCACACCAGGCGAGGGAGTCGCACGCTCTACAAGTTGGAGGATTCCCGGCTGCGCAACCTGCATTGCGCGATACGTTGCTTTCATTTTCGTCGCTCCTGTGGTTGCTGCATGCCGCGCAGCCCTCTGGTCGCCTGTACAAAACGGCTTTGACCGGCTATTCAAGTGCCAAGGATGGAGGCCTTGCGGCCTGCGATTTCGGCCATGGCGGACACCACGGCTTTCACGCCGAGTTCCGCCGCCTCGATAGCCCCGGCGACATACCCGGGAAACTGAGGCGACCACTCGCTGGCGATGCCAATCAGACGGCCGTGCCACGGGCCGGTGGTCGGCATGTTCGAGGGCGCCGCCCCATGGTCATGGTGCGCCTCGCTGGCAAGATCAGCCGGAACGGCCGTATACGGTTCCCGCGCCCAGTCCTTCACGACGTCAGCGCGGGGCGCGGCCGCCTGTGGCCCGAATAGCCGTACCAACTGCGCACGACAGTGAGCGCGCATCACGTCATCGTCCACCGTCTTGCGAAGGTGGGGCGGAACGCCAATAAAGCCAAACAACGCAGCGCAGCTTCCGGGCACGGAAGCATCGTGAATCTCGACCATCGGCCCCTTTCTACTGCGGCCCTCACCGGAGAGCCCCTGCTCGCGCCAGAACGGCGTGTCATAGACAGCGACGTACTTGGCTTGGGCCGCCATCCAGGTCGCCGTGGAATTCCATCCGTCTGCCAACGTTGCCGGCAGAAGCGGCTCGAATTCGATTGTCTGAGCGGCCAGCCGGGGCGGCAGCGCGAGCAGCACATGCTCGGCGCGCCAAGTGGATGTCCGACCGGCAGAATCGACTGAAATGAGATCGACAAACTCTTTCTCGCTCCGAAGGGAGCGCACTCTCTGGCCCGTAATGATTCGTTCCGGGCCGATGCCAGCGCGTAACGCATTGATCAGGGCGCTCATGCCGCCGATCAGACGCATCGACGTCGGGGAATTGGTATAGCCGCGTACGCGCACGGGTGGCATGGCCGCCGAATTTTCAACGACCGTGTCTCCGGATTCGAACTGTGCAAAACGCTCCAGGCCCAACTCCTCTACCAGCCGGTGTAGCTGGCGCTGATAATCGGGCCAAAACCAGGTCGGGCCGAGATCGAACAGGCCTGTATTGCCCGCGAGGTGGGTCGTGGTCTGGCCCAAACCATCGACTGAGGCGATCCGGCCACCCAACACGTCGCGTGCCTCCAGGACGACATAATCATGAACGCCTTGACGCTCGAGCCTCCGAGCCGCATGCAGGCCGCTTAAGCCTCCGCCAACAATTGCGATTCGAGCATTTTTCACGTTCAGGCCTCCGTCGAAGTGTTGATGAATCGGCCAGTCTTCAGATAGAGGGTCGCGCCGTTGGAGCCAGACGCCAAGTCCGCCACGTCTCCGGCGGGCAGTCGCATCCAGGTTCCTCGGGGGTACGCGCTTCCCTCGAGCACCACTTCGCCCGTAAGAACCAGCAACTCCGCACCGCCCACCGCTGCGGAGAAAATTACTTCGCGCGGAGAGAAGCGCTGCAGCCACACTTGCTCGTGCTCAGACGCAAATAGCATGCAAGATTCTTGACCGCGCGGCCCGTTCCAATTGTCCGGTGAACTCGTATCAGTGCGGATCCGCCGACCCTCGCCGGCAGGCATTTGCCACAGTTTGACGAAAATGATCGCGCCGTCGTCCGTGAAGGGGCGATGTGAAGACCCGGGCGGGTTGCGCACGTACCAGCCAACGGGATAGTGCGCATCGTCATCCGAGAAGGTGCCAGACAGCACGAGGATCTCTTCGCCGCCAGGATGTCGATGATGGGGAAAATGAGAACCTGGCGCGTACCGCACGATGCTGGTGGCCCGCGCTTTCTCTCCGCCCAGCCGGTCGAGCATCACACGCTCGACCCCGCCCTGAGGCGACGCAACCCAAACATACTGGTCAGGTGAAACGATGGCACGACACGAGAAGTCGGCGTTCACGAGCATAGGTTTCCTTCAAAGCCACAGGCGTCCGTCGCCGATCAAGCGATAGGCGAACCCCTCGCGGCCACCTAGGTGTTCAGGTGTTGTCCGCGCGCTTCCAAAGCGCCCGCCGAATACACCAGCGCTGCAAGCGCGATCCGTCGGTGCATTCCTGCAGCCCATCAGTTGCGACCGGCCATCACGCCGCCGTCCACATCCCAGATGGCGCCGGTAACCCAGCCCGCCTTGTCCGAGAGCAGGAATGCAACAACTTCTGCCACGTCTTGCGGGGTGCCCACCCGGCCGATGGGATGAAAACTGTTGAAGCCTTGCAATGCCGCGTGCACCTCGGCCTTCGGAATAAAGCCCTCGTAGATCGGCGTTTGCACCACTGCCGGCGACACCGCGTTGACCCGGATGTGCTTTCCCGCCAGTTCCATGGCCATGTGTTGGGTCAGAGAATGCAGCCCTGCCTTGGCCATCGAGTAAGCCGAGGACGGCGTTGCGGCAATCGCCTGCTTCGCCCACATCGAGCCGATGTTGACAATGGCGCCCGGCCGACCATTGGCGACGAGGTTGGCGGCGACCCGCTGCGAGACGAAGTAGATCGCCTTGTTCAGGGCCATGTATTGGTCATAGTTGGCATCCGTATGCTCCAGGAAGGGCTTCGGCAAGAACACGCCGGCGGCATTGACCAACAGGTCGACGTCTGAGTGCCGCTCGTCGATTGTCTGGAGCAGCGCATCCAAGCCTTCGCGGCTGGATAGATCAGCCGTGACTGACGCGACGGTTCCCAGCGCCGACAATTCCTTGCGGGCTTGCTCTGCCTTCTCCGGCCGATGTCCCACGATCACGGCGCTGCCGCCTTGCGACAACACCATCCTGGCCGTTTCCAGACCCATGCCGCTGGTACCGCCAACGACCAACAGCTTCTTTCCGTTGAATTGATTACTCATAATGAAACCTCTTCGATATTCCCGATGACTGACTTGGGTATGACTCACGGCACTGGACGTCATTCTTCTCTTATCGCCTTCGCTCGACAAACGAGATAAAGTGTCCGTTCGGCATAGAAAATCTTTACCGCCATGAAGTCTCCTGTTCACTTGAACGCCTTGCGGGCATTCGAGGCCAGCGCTCGTCATCAAAGCTTTTCCGCCGCAGCGGCCGAACTGAACGTCACGCCCGCTGCGGTGGGCCAGCTCGTGCGGACGCTGGAAGAGTGGCTGGGCGCACCGCTGTTTCAACGCAGCAGCAGCGGCCGGGTAAGACTCGTCGCCACCGAGGCGGCGCAACGTGCACTACCCGACATCCGCGCGGGGTTCGACAGACTGAAACTGGGGCTGGAAACACTGAAGGAAGGCTCGCCAAGCGGCGTGTTGACTGTCGCAGTCAGCCCGGCTTTCGCAGCCAAGTGGCTACTGCCAAGAATCGACGGCTTTCAAAGCGCATGGCCCGATACCGATGTGCGCCTTGACACCAATCTCAAGCCGGTGGATTTCGTCGCACAAGGGGTGGATATTGGCGTGCGTTACGGCCTGGGTCATTGGCCTGGACTGGTGGCGGAAAAGCTCATGGACGAGGAGATCTACCCTGTCTGTTCGCCCGAGCTGTTGCGCGGACGCGAGGGATTCAGCGGGCCTGACACCTTGTCCGGCGAAACGCTCATCCACGACCTTTCGATGGACGGGCACACCGGCTTTCCTACATGGAAAATTTGGTTTAACGCGGCCGGCATGTCTGATATCAGCACCGCTCGGGGCATGAAGATCAACAACTCCGCCGCAGTGTTGCAGGCCGCCGCGGAAGGCCATGGAATTGCACTGGCACGCAGCGTGATGGCGCGAGACGATCTGGCGGCAGGCCGGCTGGTGCGGCTCTTCCCGGAAATCCAGGTCGCATCCTCGCTTGCGTATTACGTCATCTACCGTCCGGAGTGCGCCAGCATGCCCAAGTTGGTGGCGTTCCGGGATTGGCTGCTGCGTGAAGCGGCCGCTTAGCCCTCTCCAAGTTCGCCGGTCGCCTGGAGGCAAGTTACGACTCCGCGCAACGGTCGAAGCTCAGTGAACGTGGAAACCCGACGACACTTGATTCAAAAAGTTTGCGAGACCTGGTTCATTCACTTTCGCCGACGTGGTTCATTGAAACTCGGATTTTTGTGCCGACAAGTTCATTGGACTTGGGCAGCATTGTGTCAACCAGGTCGCGAGACGTCCGCAGTCTCGACTCAACCGCTAAGCTCTCACTACTTTGAGTTAATAAGGGGGGCGCCGATCGACTGCTATCGGCCACCTCCGGTCCGTCGACATGGGAGTGCAACTCGTTGACAATGTCGCGGTGAAAAGGCTCAACCACCGCCGCCTCCGAACAGAGCGACGCATTCATCCTAGCCTCCCGTTCGAAGTCAATGCAGGCAACTAGGCTGGAAAATGTGATCAGTAAAACTGTTGAACAATTCAATTCCGATATCTCGGATATCTCGATTCGCCTCGTTAGAGCACATGGCTTGACGCATCAAGCACCGGACAATCAACTTGATCTAGCATTGGATCGATGGATGGACTATCGACTTCGGCGCATCACCTCGCAACCGCGGGAAGTTCACAAATCGAGTCGATTCCCAATTGATTGCTTGCCGAGCACCGCTCAGGAGGCGCTATCGCTCATTGAGGCGCGCTTCGCGCGTGGCGACGACGTAAATCCCTACCTCAGTAAAGGGACTATCAATAACGACGTCGCTCACCCGAAGCAACAGAATCGTACAGACGGGCTTTGGGCGGACTGGGGCATCCATCATTTTCATCTGACCACAGAGCCGCTCGCAGAATGCCAACGTTTCTCAAAGCGGTCCGGCTGGCTGCTGTTTGCGAAGATATACGACGATGCAGTCGCCTTCATCGACGTACGTGATCACGATGAAGACTGCCTGTGGACGCAGGACGACCTGCTGAGGACTTTCATTTCGTCATGGCCCGAACAGGCCGAGCGTTTTCGCATCACGATGATGAAGCTCGAGTCTCGTGAACAATCTCCGGAGACACTGAAGAAGTTCCGAAGCGCTGGCGTTTTTGTACCGATCGAGCATGGCGGGAACTTCTATTTTGGGCCCGGAGGTGGTGTCACGATGGCGGCAACGTCCACGAGGGTAAGCCGTGCATGCATGGATGTCCGGGCGTATGCGCAGCAGATTGCGACCTGGCTCTTCGATATGCCCGATAACGGGCCGTGGGTCGAGTTGCGTAGTCGGGGGATCGAAAATCCGCAGTTTCATATTGGCTTCAACGAGGTTGGATTGATTCTTGGCGAGATGACCACGCCCAATGAATACTGGCAGTTCACTAGAAGCAGCGGCGAAGATGCGAGCAACCCGATGCAGGCGCTGAACGATCTATTCTTGCCCGAATGGGCCGCAGCCCCGTTGATCGCTGATCTGAAGTCGAAGCAGAGCACCTGAGTTAGCTGTGCATAGCCCGCGGCGCCTGATCACCGAAGGGCTCGATTCCGCGCGAATGGCGGCTCTAGAGCAATGCCACTGTCCCTTGTGGGTCGCAAGTGGTCAGACGATAGCGCTACCTCGGCGGTAGGGCGCCGTGTGGAACACCTGCCGTCACCCGCCAATCCGAAAATCATTGGCAACGCTTACTTGAAGGCGTATTTACCCGTACCTTCTTGATTACGACACTGCCACTTAAGCTATCCGCCGCACGGCCGGAATTAGCCTTTCCGGCCTTAAAGCCCCGTATTGGCGACGCCCTTGTGCCGGCAAGGCGATTCCGCCACTACCCGCAGGCACTCATTTCAGCTTTCGCTCAGCGTATCGGGAAGAAGGTGCCGCTCAAGGTTCCGTTCACGCCGCAATAGGGCGGACCAGACGAACCCGCGCCCGGCGCCTGTTCCTCGACGACCAGTCCATCACCCTGGCGTTGCAGGTTCAGTACCCAGCCCTTGGTGTCGACGCTCTTGACCGGCAGGCGCTCGCCCTTGGCCTTGCCGCTGGCCTCCACGTTGCACGACCAGCGCCCGTCGTGCGGCTGTGCGGCCGAGCCTTCATACAGGATGTCGCCGTCGGGCTTCTTCCAGAGCGTGATCTCGCCGGAGAGGTTGCGCCATCTGCCCGTAAAGCCCTTGCGTTCGGCCAAGTCCAGCGAGGCGAGAAACGCGTCCCGATATTTCAGGCGGCTCGCGAGTTCCTCGATCGGCTTGTCTTTATCGAACGGCTTCTCGAAGGCGTCGTCGCGCACCTTGGTGAAATAGCGTTGGTCAAGCAACAACGCTTCGGCCGTGATGGCGTCCAGGGATTTGCGCGCCTCGTTGTAGCGCTTGGCGACGCTCGCATCGAGCGCTGCGAGTTGCGGGTTCGCGCAGATGGCCTTTTCTGCTCCCGTGCGCGCCTTGGCGCAGTCGAAAGAAGGCGAAGCCTCCGGCGCCGCCGTGGCGGTCAGGGAAAGTGCGCACAGCGCGGCGGCGCAGGCGGCAGGGAATATATTTTTGGTCAGCATGGTGTCGCGGATGATAACGAGAATTCGCGCAACGCAGGTGCAAAAAAATCCTGGGCGCACGGATCAGGCCAGGAACGCCAGCATGCCGCGATGGCTCCCACAAATCCCGCGCGTTCTGATCAGGGGCCGTCTCTTGATCCCGATTGCTTCGACCAGTGAAGCAATGTCCTTCGCAGGCGCGGATTGTTGTCCTGGGCGGACCGGCGCAACATACAGGACCACTTTTTAGAGGGAGACACTGATGTCAGAGTCCTTTAGGGCAACCGCACTCCGCATGTCGGCGCCGGGCGGCCCGGATGTGCTTAAACCGGAGCAGGTTGACATCCCCAACCTTGGCGCGAACGAAGCTTGGGTAGTTCAAGAGGCCATAGGCATCAACTTTCTGGATGTCATGCAGCGTTCGGGAGCAGTGCCCATACCGACGCCCTCTGGCCTCGGACTTGAAGCCGCAGGCCGGGTTGCTGCCGTAGGTGCCGCGGTATCGCAAGTGGCGGTCGGCGACCGGGTCGCATACGCACTCGGGCCAATAGGCGCGTACGCGACAGCGCGCGCTTACCCCGCAGAGCGGCTAATTTGCCTGCCCGACGCGATCAGTTGTGAAACCGCCGCTGCCCTCACCTTCAAGGGCATAACCGCGCAGTACTTGCTGAAGAGCACCTTGAACGTCGGACCCGGTACAACGGTCCTTATGTATGGTGTCGCGGGCGCCTTGGGGCAACTGATGGTGCCCTGGGCCAAGCATCTGGGCGCGATGGTAATCGGTGTGGTTTCCAAGGAAGCCAGCGTTGACGTTGCCAGATCGCGCGGCTGTGACGCGGTTCTCGTTTGGGGCAACTGTGATGTGCCCGCGGAGGTTCATCGCATTACTGGCGGGCACAAGGCAGATGTCGTATATGACGGCGTGGGCAAAGCGACTTTTTCCGCCTCAATTGACAGTCTCCGGCCTCGGGGCTTGATGGTTTCAATTGGCGCATCCAGCGGCCCGCCAGACCCTGTGTCGGTCGGAATGCTCAACGCAAAGGGGTCACTTTTCCTGACTCGACCGTCCATCACCGCGCACGCGACCGATATTCAGGAATACCAAACCCGCGTTGCCGACGTGTATGCGGCTTTCAAGGATGGCATTCTCCCAGCCAATATTTGGAAGACCTTCGCGTTCGAAGAGGTGGCCCATGCTCATGCTGCCATGGAGAACGGCAGCTCCAACGGACCAATGATACTGAGCGCATGATGGCGTCGGCCACGCAACTATTCCGCGAACAGCCGGACCGCTGAAGGTATTTTCAGGTTCGCTCTGCGGCACCTCCAACTCGGAAGGTCCATTAGAGGCGACGTAATTGAAATGCGTGAGATGCCTTCAACGGGTGTCGCAGCTAAATGCGCGCCCACGGGGGACCATCGGAAAATTGTTCTGAGAGCCACGACGCAAACGCTTGAACGCGCGCTGTTGCGTGCCGAGCAGACGGCCGGACGAAGTAAACGCCGCCGTCTGCGTCAAATGACCAGGACTCAAGCACTGGGACAAGAGACCCTTGGGCGAAATCGCGCGCCATGAGCCACTCACCTCCACCAAGAATTCCAATGCCCTGGCGAGCTGCTTCGAGCAAAGCAAGGCTGTCATTCGATAAAAGAGACCCGTAAGCCAAAACGGCTTCCTGGCGGTCACCGCGCTTAAGCTTCCAATTGGGGAATGAGGCAAAAGAAGGCAGACAGATGCAATTGTGCTTCGTCAGATCCCGAGGCGCACGGGGCTCGCCAAACCGCTTCAGGTACTCAGGCGACGCGCCGAGCACCCGGCGATGCCCACACAACTTCTTGGCAACGAGCCGACTGTCGCTCAGAGTGCCCACCCGGACCGCGGCGTCGAAGCCCTCCGCAACCAGGTCTATGTACCGCTCGCTGTATTCAACCTCGATCTGAAGCGCCGGATGACGGTGCATGAAATGTGGCAAAAGGGGCGCCAGCCATTGGCGTCCAAGAGCCGATGGAAACGTCAGTCTCAGCCGTCCACGTAGTTCAGCGGCATCGGCGCTGGCCTCAATCTCGGCCTCGAGGATAGCGTTGCTCGCACGGCGCACCTGCTCGGCGAGGCGCTCTCCGGCGCTGGTCAGCTTTACCTGACGAGTGGTCCGCTCAACCAGGCGCACCCCGAGCCGAGATTCAAGTGCTTTTATTCGGCGGGACACGATGGTCGGGTGACGAAGCAAGCTTCGGCCTGCGGCAACGAACGACCCATGCTTTGCAACGGCCAGCAATGCGGCCAATTCGTCCATCCTAGTGCTGTCCAAGTCGGAGACTGCCGGGGCCACAGCCAAGATGTCAGTTCCTTCAACCGTTATGTGGGAGTCATCATTGGCGCAGACTGACTTGGCGGCCGATGCTCAGTTCCATGGCCGGTGGCGAATTTTACTCAGCCTCGGCGGACGAAGCTCTTCCGCCAGCCGCTGAAGCTTTCTGCACGTAGGGGATCTGGTTCCATTCCTGCGTCAGTCCAGGATATCCCTATGCCCAGATTCTTGGCTGATGTCGAAGTTCACTAAACATGAAAACCAACAAGCTTCAAAATCAGAGATTTAGGTAAATCCGATTCGATCATCTTCACTGTCCAATCCCTCTCTTATCACGCCACCTCCCACAACGCCGCTGTCAGACCCAGCAGCAGCAGCACCGCCGACGCGATGAACCATCGCACGGTTTTCCGGTATTCGTCCTCGGCTTCATCCTCCAAACGCAAGGCGCGGAAAAGAGCAATTATCTGCAGCAGACTAGCGAGCATCAAAGACACGCCCGGCAGCACGGACAGCACGCTCCAATCGCCCGGTGCGTCGAAGCCCCAGTAGCGCAGGAAACCCAGCGAAAAGCCCAGCAATACCGTGATGGCCGTAATCAATCCAGCCCGAAAGCCCTGAGGCAGATCGCGTGGCCTGTGGCTGCGGGTCCGTACCAAGTCGTCGTCTGGCGTTTCCGGAGTCATCATTGAGATATTCCGCTTTGAGTACGCTACGGCCCACCGGCTTATGCGGGAGCGAAAACTGAACTCCTGCCGTCACGCGGAGCCAGGGTGAATTGATTATGGCTGATATCGCAGCGCACTCGGGCTGTTGACCTCCCCGTGTTGCAGCCCTGTGCCTTGTCGCCTTGCTTGCTGCAGCCCAAGCTCGCCAGCCACCAAGGCGCCGGCCGTCGCCCGGAAAGCGGCGCCGCGGGCGGGGCCGCCTGCGTTCGGACTGTTTGTGCGGGCACTGCTGGTGCGCCCGCCTGCGCCTGGCAGGCGGCGATGTCTTGCTGGCGGGTATCCGGCGAATGGCCTTTGAGCGGCATCACGGTTGCGCCGCGGCGGACAGGCAGAATCCGGAAAGGAGAAGCACTGCACAGGGGGAGATGGACTCTGTCATGTAACGCTCCATTGGTGAGTGAAGACCTTGGAGTTTTCAGAGTAGCGCTGGGGGTGGAGCGTGGGCAAGGGGATGATCCGGACACTCGTATGCCAATCGACGTCGGCTATCGGCCAGAAGCAGCCAGCGGCCGGTAGCAAAATTTTTCTCCTCTGATATGTAGGCGGACTCGCCCCTCCTGCGTGCCGCCGCGAGGTGATTGTTGCGAACCTTCCTGTAATCGGATCACAATGCGCAGATGCGCGTCAGGTAAGTCCAAACGACAACCGTGTACGAACCGTGGAGTATCCGATGACATTTCCCCTTTTCGGTGTGCTTCGAAATCGGCAGGCGTTTGCACTGCTACTTTCAATGGCATTGATACTTCCGATCGCGGCCTGGGCACAAGCTCCGACCTGGCCCGACCGCTCTGCACTTCCCATCCCCTTGTCGCCTTTCGATGGCAAGGTTGGCAAGACATACAAAGAATCTACGGAAAAGTGGCAGACCCCGGTGGCCGCGCCCAAGGGAGCTCCCAATGTCATCGTCATCCTGCTGGATGATGTGGGTTTCGGCCAGACGTCAACCTTTGGTGGGCTGATCCCCACTCCCAATCTCGACAAGCTGGCATCGGAAGGCTTGAAATACAACCGCTTTCACACCACAGCCATCTGCGGCCCTTCGCGTGCCGCGCTGCTGACCGGCCGCAACCACCACAGCGCCAATAGCGGCTTCCTGATGGAATGGGCGACGGGGTATGAAAGCTACTCCACCATGATTCCCCGCTCGACGGCGACCATCGGTGAAGTGTTGCGTGACAACGGCTACACCTCATGGTGGTTCGGCAAGAACCACAACACCCCCGATTGGGAACAGACCGTGGCGGGGCCGTTCGACCGCTGGCCTACCGGCATGGGCTTCGACTACTTCTACGGTTTCAACTCGGGCGAGACGCATCAGTACTACCCCGTGCTGTTCGAGAACACGACGGCCGTCGAACCGGACAAGACACCCGAGCAGGGCTATCACTTCATGACGGACATGACGGATCGCGCCATCTCCCGCATGAAGCTGTCGAAGTCGGTCGCGCCTGACAAACCCTTCTTCATGTACTTCGCGCCGGGCGCCATGCATGCCCCCCACCATGTCACGGCGGAATGGCGCGACAAGTTCAAGGGCAAATTCGACATGGGTTGGGATGCCTACCGAGAAGCCGTCTACAAGCGACAGCTTGACATGGGCATCATCCCGCCCGGCACGAAATTGACGCCCCGGCCAGATTGGGTCAAACCCTGGGACACGCTCAACGCCAATCAGAAAAAGGTCTACACGGCCTTGATGGAAAACTATGCGGGATTCTTCGCCTTCGCCGACCACGAGATCGGGCGTCTGCAAGCAGCGGTCAAGGAACTACCCGACGCAGACAACACGCTCATCATCTACATCGTGGGCGACAACGGCGCCTCGGCGGAAGGCGGACCGGACGGCACGCTTAATGAAATCAAGGGCCTCAACGGCATCAACTCGCCGTTGGAAGACGTCCTGAAAAATCTCGACAAGCTTGGTGGTCCCGAATCAGAACCGCACTACCCGGTCGGCTGGGCATGGGCGGGAAACACGCCTTTCCAATGGGTCAAGCAGGTTGCCTCGCACCTGGGCGGATCGCGCAATCCAATGGTGGTGTCGTGGCCCGCCAGAATAAAGCACGACGACAAGGTGCGCGACGCGTTCGTACACCTGATTGATGTGGTGCCCACCATACTCGAAGCCTCCAACCTCGAGATGCCCAACACGGTCAACGGCATCCAGCAGAAGCCCTTGGCGGGACAGTCCTTTCTTGCCAGCTTCAGCGATCCCAACTACCAGGGGCGCAACGAACAGTACTTCGAGATATTCAGCAACCGCTCAATGTACGCAGGAGGCTGGAAGGCAAATGCGCAGCACACGCTGCCTTGGCGCCAGGATCTGGCTCCCGGCAACTGGGACAAGGACCGATGGGAGCTCTACAACCTGAACGAAGACTTCTCCGAGGCCAACGACCTGGCTGCAAAGAACCCCAAGAAGCTGGCCGAGTTGCAGGCGAAGTTCGACGAGGCGGCCAAGAAGTTCGGAGTCTATCCGCTGGATGACCGTGGCGCCGGTCGCTTGGCATCGCCAAAGCCGCCAGTGCCGGGCGCGGCCCCCGGCGGCAAGCATTTCGTGTATTCCGCAGGGGCAATCCGTATTCCGGAGCCCGCCGCGCCGCCCATGAAGAACAACGCCTGGACACTAAACGCGAAGATCAAGGGCCAAGGGGCCGATACGCAAGGGGTCATCATGGCCTTTGGTGGCGTGGCTGCGGGCATGTCCCTATACGTGAAGGATGGCGTGCCGATCTTCGACTACAACTACTTTGACGATCACACGGTAGTGAAGAGCAGCAAGGCCATCCCGGACGGCGACGTCACCATACAGCTTGACTTCGACTATGCGGGTGGTGGGGCGGGCAAGGCGGCCGAGATCGTGCTTAAGCTCAATGGCGAGACCGTCGGCACCGGTTCAATGGATGCCACCGTCGGCGGCCGCTTCGGCATCGACACCTTCGGCGTTGGTGAAGACACCGGCCAGCCCGTAACGCCCGTGTACAAGGCGCCGTTCAAGTTCAACGGACAGATCGAGAAGGTCTCGATCGACATCAAGTAGCGCGAGAGGCTACGGCTCCGACGGGGCCAGCCCCGCGCCGTCGTCCAAGGGGTACTGTGTGTAAAACCCTCAGTCTCCGGCCATCGTCCGGAAAGCGCTGGCGTGCTCACTCGACCGTGTACCCTCCTTCCTGATCATGGTCACAGCCACAGCGCCAACCACCGCATGGGCAGATTCAGCCTGTCCGGCCTCAAAGCCGAGTGATCTGCGAAGACCATGTCCCCGTATCCAGGCCGCCTTTCGATCGACGCGGAGTCCTACTTAGGTATGAATGCGAGGCCTCCATGCCCAAATGCACAGCTGTGTTGGCTCTTGATGTCGAAGTTCATCGAATCTGAAAAAGCCACCCATTAAAGATCAACGAATTAAAAAGTGCGACTCACCGATTTTGAAAGGCATCTCGTCGCTCGACATGGCTCACAGCGCCTATATCGAATCCAACGACAAGTTCAGCATGATCCGCACGGGCGACAGACATGAAGGACGGCGGCGAGTCCACCCTCAAAGAAGGCTGACGCCCGCCTACTCGGTGGTGTGCGACAGTTCATGCACCAGGCCCGCCTCGAGCTGCCGCGCTACGCGTCCCAGGCCGCGGTTCAGAGGCCATACGATGTCAAGGTCGAGACCGCCTTCCCCATCGACGGGCACGACACGCAGCCCATGACGAAGCGCATATAAGCCGCTCATGCTATCGAGGATGGCGACGCCCAGACCGCGTTCCGCGAAGGCGCACGCGGCCGAGTACTGATTCACCTCGATCACCGGCAGAAACGGCAAGCGTTCCTGCTCAAACTGCCGAGCCGTGAGCGCCCCCACCTGCAAGTGACGACTGAGCGAGATGTAGGGGATGTGAGCCAGGTCGGCCAATGCGAGACGGTGGCGATGCGCCAGCGCGTGGCCCGCCGGCATTACGGCCTGCAGGCTTAGCCGCGTCAGCGTGCGCTGGCCCACATTCGGCAGCGCGGCCGAGCCGATCACGATGCCGATATCGATGCGCTGATCGGCCGCCA
>DALZRX010000010.1:382-9541 GCA_032015805.1 Achromobacter sp. | reverse complement strand
CCCCGCCACACCTAGCGTCATATCGGTACGCACGCTGACGCGCACGCCGGGCTCGCGTGCCTGCAACCAGGCCATCGCACCGGGCAGGATGCTCGCGCCCACGGCCGCCACCGCCCCCACGTCAAGCCGCGCCTGCGCCCCGCCCCGCATGCTGGCCGCCACACGTTCGGCGTTGTCCATCGCAGCCAGCGCATGGACGATCTCCGGCAGCAGCATGCGGGCCTCGGCGGTGAGCGCCAGCCGGCGCTTTTCGCGGCTGAACAGCGCGAAGCCCAGCTTGTCTTCCAACGACTTCAACATCGCGCTTGCTGCGGGCTGGGACATTCCGGTGGCGGCAGCCGCCAACGTCACGGATCCGGTGCGCCCCACGGCTTCGAACAGCGCCATCTCGCGTTTATTCATGTGAACCTCGCTTTTCATACATATCCATGTATGAACTGACTAAATATATATATTTGACTATATCAATCCGCGTGCCGGACACTGGCTCGACATCACAACAGCCGGCGCCACTTAGATGCGCGCACGGCAGCACCGCGAGGAGACACCGATGCGAACGAAACCTGGCGTACACGCGAACAGGCTGCTGGCCAGACTGCTCGCACCGCTGCTCGGCGGCGCGTTGCTGACTTGGGGGCCGCCCGCGCTGTCCGACACCTCGGCCGGGGGCACGATCCGGATCGTCGTCGGGGCACCACCCGGTGGCGCGCCCGACACCGTGGCCCGGCTCGTGGCGCAGCACATGCAGGTGGGTGGGCGCGCCGTGATGGTCGAGAACAAGAACGGCGCCGCCTCGATGATTGCGGCCGCCTATGTAGCCCGTGCGCGACCCGATGGCAACACCCTGCTGCTCGCCAGCCAGACGACGGTCGCTGTCGCGCCTACGCTGCAGAACGTGACGACGTTCGACCCCCTCAAGGACTTCACTGGCGTGGCCCTGGTGGGCAGCGCGCCGCAAGTGCTGCTGGCCGGCCCGAAGCTGCGCGCCAACTCAATCCAGGAGCTCATCACGCAGGCCAAGGCCGCGCCGGGCGAGATCGATTTTTGCTCGGGAGGCATCGGCACCTCGCCCTATATGGCGGCTGTGCTGTTCGCCCAGACGGCGGGCATCGAGTTGCACAGCATTCCGTTTGCCGGCGAACAGGCATGCATCACCGAGATGCTGGCTGGCCGCCTGCCGTTCATGTTCGCCAACGCCTCGACGGCGCTGCCTTTTATGAAAGATCAACGCCTGCGCGCCCTGGCCGTGACGAGCAAAGAGCGCGTCAGCTTCGCGCCGCAGTTGCCCACCACGGCCGAGGCGGGCCTCAAGGACTACGAGGTCGCGACCTGGCTTGGCCTGCTTGCACCCGCCGCCACGCCGCCCGACGTAGTCAACGCGCTGAACGCTGAAGTGCGTCGCGTGCTGCGCCTGCCGGATGTGCGCGAGAAGCTGGAGGCGCAAGGGTACGCGCTGTCGGATGACAGCCCGGCGGCCTTCACCCGCTACTACCTGGCCGATCGCGAAAAATGGGTGCGGCTGATCCAGACCGCCGGCATCAAGCAGAACCCCTGAGCGCCGCCATTTGTCCGCCCTAGCCCACTCTCATTCTCCCGAGCATTCCATGCGCCGTACGCAGCCCGCCTCTTCTTCCGACGACCCGCGCACCGTGCTGGGCATCCGTCACAGCCCTGTCACCGGCACGATTCCGCCAGGCGCCTGCGATTGCCATGTGCACATCTTCGGTCCGTTCGACCGCTATCCGCTTGCCGAAAACCGCGTGTTCATGCCGGGGCTTGCCTCGACCGATGAACTGCTGGCGCTGCACGCGGCGCTTGGGGTTGACCGGGCAGTGGTTGTGCAGGCCAGCCCGCAAGGCACCGACAACCGCTGCATGACCGATGCCCTGGCCACCCTGAACGCGGCAGGCCATGCGTCGCGTGGGGTCGCGGTACTGGCGCCAGATATCTCGCGCGACGGCCTGCGTTCGCTGCATGCGGCCGGCGTGAGAGGCGCCCGCGTCAACCTGCAGTCGTTTGGCCAGCAGGATCCGGCCATCGCGCGCGATGCGCTGGCGCGCACCGCCGAGCAGGTGGCCGAGCTGGGTTGGCACGTGCAGATCTACACCACGCTGCCGGTCGTGACCGCACTCGCGCCCGCGCTGCGCAACTGCCCCGCGCCCGTCGTGGTTGATCATTTCGCACTGGCGAGCGCCGTGGCCGGCACGGGCCAGCCCGGCTTCGATGCGCTGCTGGAGATCGTGGCGACGGGCAATGTGTACGTGAAGCTCTCTGCGCCGTATCGCCTCACGGTCTGGCAGGATGGCCGCCCGCCCATCGCGGCGCGCGAGATTGCACGCGCCCTGATCAATACGCGGCTTGACCGCATGCTGTGGGGCACCGACTGGCCGCATTCGGGGGCTTGGCCCGGCGTGGCGCGCACGCGTGATCGCTGCGAGCCGCTGCATCCCATCGACGACGGCGAACAACTCTCGGCCTTCTGCGCGTGGGTGAGCGAAACTGAAAAGCAGGCAATCTTGGTGGAGAACGCCGCGCGGCTTTACGACTTCTGACGGCAGCACAAGGCGATGATCCCCGGTAAGCGGGCCCACGGGGACGCGGACGCGACGCCTGCAAGCTGTATTCATGAGCACCGCGCAACGTCCCAGCGCTGGGTGCGACGCACGGATAAGTCAGATAAATCCGGTTCGTTCATCTTCGCCTTCACGGTTCGCTTAAGGTGAGATTCGTTCCCCAAAAGTTCATCGAACTTGCAAATATTTGGGCCCAGCGAATCGACCCACTGCGGGCCGAAAGCGAATAGCGAATGTCAGTTTTCAGCCAGAAGCGGCCGCCCGCGACGGACAGATGTTGGATTCGATTGCTGAACGAACTTGAGCGGACAATCAAGAAAGGGTAGCCACCGCCGGTCGCCGTCCAGACCGATGTGCACCAGCGTGGCATTCATTCGGACGGCTCCTTGTTCAAGGCACGCGTATTCATGGCGATCTGGCGGAAGCCATCGACCATGGCTGCCTGCAGCGGTACGGGCAGCTGCGACAGGAACAGTTCGTTGATGGCCGGGCCATATACCTTCCACATCTCCCGCCGCAGGGCGCGTCCCTTGGGCGTAAGCCGCGCATAGGTGGCGCGCCGATCTTCGTCGGAACGAAAACGCTCTACTAATCCCTCTGCTTCGACGCGGTCCATCAGCCGAGTCAGGTTGTAGCGCGCGATCACCATGCGTTCGGCCATTTCGAACATGCGAGCCGTGCCGTCGGGCGAACGTTCCAGCGCCCACAGCGCGTCATACCACGCTAGCGGCGGCAGCCGGGCGGCGGACAGCCGCTTTTCGATTTCCTCCACCACCAGCGCATGCGCGGTCAGAAAGAGGCTCCACGCGTCGGGCTTGCCAGTGGTCATGCGGTCGGCTCCATTTTATTGAAAGACAGGGTTGCAACTGCCGATTGTAAAAGGGCACATGGGAGTGTCCGGTAGCGGGAACTGCGCTGCGGAGACCTTCATCCCTTCGGGGGCCAACGATAACGTCTGCAATTCACGAGACTGAAACTGAGTACTCGCCGCCCCCTCGATGCCGCCACTGACACGCCGGGCCTCGGCCCATGCTGGGTGGCATCCCGGCTCTTCCTAGCGGTGGGACTGCAGCCAATCCTCCAACTGCTGAACGCCCCTTCGCTGTCCGAGCCGCGGTTGGAGTCCAGACGCGGCGCTGGGATCACAACGGCATATAGTTGCATTTGCAATTCATCAAAAAAGACCATACGATTGCAATTGCACATTATGCAATTGCAATTCACGATGTGAAATTTTGTGAGAACCCGGAGGAGGACGCCTATGGATACCCCGATCGACCTGGTCGACGACGACCCGCAGGAAACCCAGGAGTGGCTGGAGGCCATGCAGGCCGTGCTAGCCCACGAGGGCCTGCCGCGTACGCACTATCTGATGGACCAATTGATCAACCAGGACCACGCGGCCGGCGGCCGCTATGCGGCGTCTACTGTCACGCCCTACGTGAACTCCATCGCACCCGCAGCGCAGGCGCGGTTCCCGGGCGACATAGAAATCGAACTACGCCTGGACGCCTATCTTCGCTGGAACGCCATGGCGATGGTGCTCCGCGCTGGCAAGACCTCGGGCGTTGGCGGGCACATCGCGACCTACGCGTCGGCCACGACACTGTATGAAATCGGCTATCGCCATTTCTTCCGCGCGGCCTCGCCGGAATTTCTCGGCGACATGCTCTACATCCAGGGACATTCGGCGCCAGGCATTTATGCCCGAGCCTACTTGGAAGGCCGCATCTCGGAAGGTGAGCTCGACCGTTTCCGCCGCGAGATTGGCGCAGGGGGGCTGGCGTCGTACCCGCACCCCCGCACGATGCCGTCCTTTTGGCAGTTCCCGACGGTATCGATGGGCCTGGGGCCGTTGATGGCGGCCTACCAGGCGCGCTACATGCGGTATCTGGAAGACCGCGAATTGATTCCCGCGCAGGGCCGGAAAGTATGGGGGTTTCTTGGCGACGGCGAACAGGACCAGCCTGAAACGCTGGCCGCCGTTGCTATGGCCGGCCGCGAAAAGCTGGACAATCTGATCTTCGTGGTCAATTGCAACCTGCAGCGCTTGGACGGTCCGGTACGGGGCAATGCGAAGATCATCCAAGAACTGGAAGGTGTCTACCGCGGCGCCGGCTGGAACGTCATCAAAGTGATTTGGGGGGCTGGCTGGGACGCGCTGCTGGCTGGGGACCACGACGGTCGACTACGTCGCCGGATGATGCAGTGCGTGGACGGCCAATACCAGGTTTTCAAGGCTCGCGGCGGCGCATACGTGCGCGAACATTTCTTCGGCGCGGACCCGGTGCTGCTGGAACGCGTAGCGCATCTGTCCGACGGCGAGATCGGTGCGCTAAGCCGCGGCGGGCACGACCCTGCAAAGATCTATGCCGCCTACGCGGCGGCCCTGGCGCATCGCGGCCAACCCACTGTTATCCTGGCCAAAACCGTAAAGGGTTACGGTATGGGCGCGGCGGGTGAAGCGGCCAACACCAACCACCAACAAAAGAAGATGGCCGACCAAGCCGTGCGCGCATTCCGCGACCGCTTCGCCATCCCCGTACCCGATGACCAGTTGGAGCAGATCCCCTACATCAAGCCTGCCGCAGGCAGCGCCGAACAAGCCTACTTCGAAGCCGCCGTCGCACGCGCCGGCGGCCATCTGCCCCGCCGGCCTGCGGGCCCAGGCCCGTTGGCAACGCCATCGCTAGACGCGTTCGCGTCGCACCTCAAGGGCAGCGACGGACGCGAACTCTCCACCACAATGGCATTCGTGCGCGTGCTGGCACAGCTGCTGAAGGATCCGCAGATCGGCCAGCGAGTGGTGCCAATTGTGCCTGACGAGTCCCGCACGTTCGGCATGGACGGCATGTTCCGGCAAGTTGGCATCTATTCGCATGTAGGGCAGCTCTACACACCGCAGGACGCCGATCAGCTAAGCGTCTACCGCGAAGACCGCAAGGGCCAAATCCTGCAGGAAGGCATCAACGAGTCGGGAGCGATGTCATCATGGATCGCCGCGGCCACCGCCCACAGCACGCATGGAGTGGTCACTATCCCGTTCTACATCTTCTATTCGATGTTCGGCTTCCAGCGCGTGGGCGATTTGGCCTGGGCGGCTGGAGATATCCGCGCGCGTGGCTTCCTCTTGGGCGCGACGTCGGGGCGCACCACACTGGAAGGCGAAGGCCTGCAGCACGACGATGGCCACAGCCACGTGCTGGCCTCGGTCATCCCGTCGTGCCGTGCCTACGATCCGGCCTATGCCTATGAAATCGCCGTGATCGTGCAGGACGGCATGCGCCGCATGTACCAAGACCAGGAAGACGTCTTCTACTACCTGACCTTAATCAACGAGAAGACCGCCCACCCGCCCATGCCGGCAGGCGCCGAGACGGGCATCCTGCGAGGCATGTACCGTTTGCGAGAAGGGGCGCCAGGCGCACATCGGGTGCAATTGCTGGGCAGCGGCGCGATCCTGCGTGAGACCTTGGCCGCGGCCGATCTGCTACAGCAGGATTTCTGCGTGGCGGCCGATGTCTGGAGCGTGACCAGCTATTGTGAGTTGAGTCGCGACGGTCAGGAGGTCGAACGCTGGAACCGCCTGCATCCGCTGGCGGACCCTCGCCGCGGCTATGCGGAAACTGCGTTGGCCGAGAGTGTCGGGCCCATCGTGGCGGCCACCGACTACATGAAGGCGGTGCCCGAGCAGATCCGCCCGTTCATGGCAGGCCGTCGCTATGCGACGTTGGGGACAGACGGATTCGGGCGGTCGGACACTCGCCAAGCATTGCGCGCGTTCTTCGGGGTGGACCGACACCATATCGCGCTCGCGGCCCTGAAGACGCTGGCGGACGACGGAGTGATCGAACAGACAAAGGTGGCCGAGGCGATCGCCCGCTACGGTATCGACAGCGAAGCCGTTTCCGCCGCCTTGCCGTAGGGCACGTTAGCGCGTCGGCCCTCAAACCCGCCCGCAGAAACGCGCGCCCCGGGTGGCAAAACAAGGAACCGCAGGTGGACACCCTAGCGACGGACCGTTACCCGCCAGAAGCGGTCGCTCGCGTAGATGTTTTCAATGCCAGGTAATTGGCGATTAGCGGTCATCGGAGCACGAGGGCCCTGTCACCGAACGCCCCCCGTGCCAGCGCTAACACCCCGGCCATCACACGACCGGGATCGTCGCAGTTCGACGGAACTGACTTTCGGCATGACAAATCGATGTGTTGGCGCGGAATGAATGGCGGCCCATTTTTTTTCCTCTATTCTGTCTTCGGCTGGGGAAACGTCCAGGTGATTGCCTGGACTTCAGAGCGAGGGAATACCGCCCGGCAATCCGTTGGTCACCGTGCAACTCAATAGACGAAGAGGCCATCCCAATGAGAATGACAAATAGTCTTCAAGGCTTGATTGCGGGCGCGGCAGTTGTCTTCGTGGCCCTGTCCACCCCCCTGTCATCACGCGCGCAGTCGGTCTCACCGACTGAGGCGCGCCAGATCGCCGAAGATGCCTACATATACGGCTATTCGCTGATCACCACCGAGGTGACGCGCGTCCAGTTCAGCAACGTGCCCAAGGTCGAAGAGCTCAAGGCGCCGATGAACCAGTTCGCAAATGTCCCGCGCTATCCGCCGGCGGACTACCGTGGCGTCTCAGCGCCCAACGCCGACACGCTCTACTCTATCGCCTGGCTCGACCTGACGCAGCCGCAGGTGTTCAGCCACCCGGATATGGGCGACCGCTTCTTCATCTTCGAGGTCGTCGACCTGTGGATGCATGACCTGGAGTCGTCGCCGAGCAAGCGCGCCGCCGGGGGAAAGGCGGCGAACTACCTGTTCACCGGTCCAGGCTGGAAGGGCGAGGTGCCGGCTGGCATGAAGCATATCCCGGTGGAAACGCGCTACATGGTAATCCTGGGCCGCACCTATGCCGACGGCACGGACAAGGACTACAAGGCCGTCAACGAGCTGCAGGCGAAGTACAAGATCACCCCGCTGGCCTCCTGGGGCAAGGATTACAGGCCAGCGGCCACGCCGGTCAACGCGAATCCGGGCTTCAGCATGACGGACAAGCCTCAAGCGGTCATTCTGGAAATGGGGACCGCTGGCTACTTCAACATGATGGCGAAGCTCATGGGCGACGTGTCGCCACCAGCCCCCGAAGACAAGCCGATGCTGCAGAAGATGGCGAAGATCGGCATCGTTCCGGGCAAGCCTTTCGAAATGAGCAAGCTCGATCCGCAAGTTCAGGCGGCGCTGAAGGACATTCCGCAGACTGCGCTGAAGAAGATCGAAGCCAACAAGGAAAGTGTGGGCCAGGTCGTCAACGGATGGGTGATCAGCAAGGGTCTGGGCACCTACGGCACCGACTACCTGAAGCGTGCGGTCGTTGCCGCTTTCGGCTGGCCCGCCAACCAGGAAAAGGATGCCGTCTATCCCTACACGGAAATCGACAGCACCGGCCAGAAGCTCACGGGCGCGAACAAGTACACGCTGACTTTTGCCAAGGGCGAGACTCCGCCGGTCGCGGGCTTCTGGTCGATCACCATGTACATGGTCGATCAAGGTTGGTGGTTCGTCCCCAACAAGCTGAACAAGTTCACGGTCAGCCCGCGCAACGACTTGAAGTACAACGGCGACGGATCGCTGACCCTCTATTTCCAGACCGAATCTCCCGGACCAGACAAGGAAGCGAACTGGCTGCCCGCACCGACCGGCCAGTTCATCCCGATGTTGCGAATGTACTGGCCCAAGGAGACCACGCCTTCAATCCTGAATGGCACGTGGAAGGTGCCCGCGGTGGTCAAGGCGAACTGAATTCAAAGCGTCAAGACTGCGCTTGAACGTACACGCGGGGTCCTGGCACGTCATGCCATGGACCTCGCGGTCAATGTGAAGGCCATCGCCTGCGAGGACGCTCGCTTTCAGTGTGGTTGATCTGTCTTAGCGCTCGCACAAGTCGATTCTGAGACGCCTCAGCGGCGGCTGCGGTCGGCGACGCCTCGCGATTCGAGTGACCGCTTGGCTCCAAAGCGGTCGTTCTCGTTGCGCCACCCTATGTCAGGCACGGGTCGCACGCGGCCAGACGAAAGCGCCGTCATCCGAGGGGTGCCGTGTGTAAAACGCTCAGTCTCCGGCCATCGTCTGGAAAGCGCTGGCGTGCTCACTCGACCGACTACCGCGCTTCCTGATCATGGTCACAGCCACAGTGCCAGCCGCCGAATGGGCAGATTCAGCCTCTTCGGCCTCAAAGCCGAGTGATCTGCGAAGACTGTGTCCCCGTATAGGGAGCCCTTTCGGTAGTCCCGGAGTACCGCTTATGAATGCAAGGCGTCCACGCCCAAATGCACCGCTGCGTTCGGTCTTGAGGCACAAAGCGTTCCAAACCGAACGACAGAATTCCAAACTCAGTGACTTCTGACAGCCCCTCCAAATATGTAACAGCGCCCCGCCCCCCCTTGAACCTCAGAACATCATCCCTATAATTAGCACTCGACACCGGTGAGTGCTAACACCTCCCGGGGCCAACCGACCATTCACTTTCTTTTAGTTAACAGGAGTTCCTCATGGCCTTGCGTCCCCTGGGCGATCGCGTGATCGTCAAA
>DALZRX010000010.1:0-372 GCA_032015805.1 Achromobacter sp. | reverse complement strand
CAGCGCCGCTGAAAAGCCCGACCAGGGTGAAGTCGTGGCCGTCGGCCCCGGCAAAAAGACCGAAGACGGCAAGATCCTGCCGGTTGACCTGAAGGCTGGTGACAAGGTTCTGTTCGGCAAGTATGCCGGCCAATCCGTGAAGGTTGATGGCGAAGAACTGCTCGTCATCCGCGAGGACGAAATCCTCGCCGTGGTTCTGTAAACCCCCGCCTCAAACGAATTTTCGAAGGAAGCTAAGAAATGGCTGCCAAGCAAGTATTGTTCGGTGATGACGCCCGCGTGCGCATCGTCCGTGGCGTGAATGTCCTCGCCAACGCTGTCAAGACCACCCTGGGCCCCAAGGGTCGCAACGTCGTGCTGGAGCGCTCGTTC
>DALZRX010000009.1:28018-28421 GCA_032015805.1 Achromobacter sp. | reverse complement strand
GCGCCTGGACGAAGGCAAGCAGGTCATGCAGACCTTCGCCGAGAACATGGGCGTGAAGATCATTCACGTCGACGCCACCGCCCAATTCATGGGCAAGCTGTCTGGCGTCGCCGACCCCGAAGCCAAGCGCAAGATCATCGGCCGCGAATTCGTCGAAGTGTTCCAGGAACAGGCCGGCAAGCAAAAGAGCGCCAAGTGGCTGGCCCAGGGCACGATCTACCCCGACGTCATCGAATCCGCTGGCGCCAAGACGGGCAAGGCCACGTCCATCAAGTCGCACCACAACGTGGGCGGCCTGCCGGACACGCTGAACCTGCAACTGCTGGAACCCCTGCGCGAACTGTTCAAGGACGAAGTCCGCGAACTGGGCGTGGCCCTGGGCCTGCCGCCGCAGATGGTCTAC
>DALZRX010000009.1:0-28008 GCA_032015805.1 Achromobacter sp. | reverse complement strand
GCGCAACACCAAGGACGAGGCCAGCGGCCTGACCTGGTACGAGCTGACCTCGCAGGCGTTTGCCGTGTTCCTGCCCGTGAAGTCGGTGGGCGTGATGGGCGATGGCCGTACGTATGAATACGTCGTCGCGCTGCGCGCGGTGCAGACGTTCGACTTCATGACCGCCGACTGGGCGCCGCTGCCGCATCCGCTGCTGGCTCGCGTGTCGTCGCGGATCATCAATGAAGTGCGCGGCATCAACCGGGTGGTTTACGACGTGTCGAGCAAGCCGCCTGCGACGATTGAGTGGGAGTGATCCCGCGTCAGGCATCGACAGGCGCCAACGCGCATTAAGATGCCTCAAAGCCCGCGTAACTGCGGGCTTTTTTTATTTTGGGCTTCGTGCTGTCTGGCAAATTTTCGCATCGCAATCTCCTTCGGGGACCACCGCTGGTGATCGCAAAAGGCCATGGCGTCTTGATTTTGCATAAGCTCGTCAGGTCGACGGTCAGCGGCTGCCGCTGATCGGCCAACCCGCATGACGGCGGACCTTGAAATATGAACGGGAGGCTCGAATCGAGTCCTCCCATTTTTTTGTCTGAACTACAGCGATCTCTATAAGCCGCGGTTGCCGTCGCCAGCAAATTAGGGTTATCCGGGATTCTTTAAGCTTAAAATTTTGTGAAGAATGTGCGGCAGATACAGGGCTGCCGCCGCGATGAGGCATCACGGCGGTTCACCGTGGTGCGACACCCGACGCACCGTACGCAGGATCGCGCGGTGGCGCCCCGCAAGGAGTATCGGATGCTGCTGCGTAGACGTTGTCTGGCCGTGATGATGCTGGCGTTGACTGGCTGGGCAACGGTCAGCCATGCGCAAACGCCGTCTCAGGCCTGGCCCGCGAAGCCCGTGCGCCTGGTCGTGGGGCTGGCTCCTGGCGGGCTGGTCGACGTGCTGGCGCGCACCGTCCAGCCGCATTTGTCCGAGGCCTTGAAGCAGACCGTTATCGTGGAAAATCGGGGCGGCGCGGGCGGCAACGTGGCGGGGGCCGAAGTCGCGCGCAACGGGGGGGACAACCATACCTTCCTGTTCAATCCGTCCACGACCGAATCGGTCAATCCGCTGATGTTCGTCAGCATGCCGTTCGATCCGCAGAAGGACCTGCGGCCGGTCGGCTTGTTGGCCAACAGCCAGTTGTTCCTGTTCGTCCGGTCCTCGCTGGGCGTCGATACGCTCGAAGCGTTCGTCGAATACGCGCGCAAGCAGCCCAATCCTCTGAACTATGGTTCGGCCGGCAATGGTACGACGCCGCATCTGGCTGGCGAGTTGCTCAAGCAGGCTACCGGCATGCAGGCCACCCATGCGCCATATCGCGGCGTGGCGCCGGCGATTCAAGACCTGGCCGCGGGCCAGATCGACTTTGCGTTTGGACCCGCCACGGTCTTTCCCATGGTGCAAGCGGGCAAACTGAAGGTGCTGGCGGTGGCGAGCCGACAACGGGCCGCCGTGGCGCCCGACATACGAACCTTTTCCGAGGCCGGCATCGACGGTGTTTTTGCGGACAGCCTGTTCGGCATGTATGCCGCCGCCGGCACCCGCGACGATGTGGTCAATCGCATGAACGCGGAAATCAACAAGGTACTCGCCAGGCCGGAGATCAAGGCGCGCTTTCTGGACGCCGGCGCCGAGGCGCTACCGCTGAGCGCGGCCGACTATTCCGCGCGTGTGCAGGAGGAGAAGAAATTGTTCGCGCCGTTGATGAAGTCATTGGGACTGAAGGAACAGTAGATAGAGCGCCGATGGGGCGGGCTGTGATCTCATGATCCTGATTAAGTCCGTGGAGATCCGATAAAACCCGCTGCCTATCGAGGCTTTTTTATTGGTGACTGACCATTGATATACTCCCCGGGTCGCGATCACGCGACAGACAACAGGAGATATCGGATGCGCTTGAAGGCTCTTGCACTTGGCTTGGTGACTGTTTGCGGTACGGCAGTGGCTGCACAGGACAGCACTCAAACATTGCAGCAGGCCTTGAAGCAAGTACCGCAGGTGGTGCTGACCTCCCCGGAAGCGATACAGGTATCGTTTCTGGATGTGCAAGCTTGGCGCAGTTTGGAAAAAACCGGACCAACCGCTGACGGCATGCGTCGTCTGTCCATTGCCCAGGCAATCAGCCCGCTCCAATCCATCGGATACGGTCTGGACAAGTGGTCCGATCGCGCACATATCCCTTTCGATGAGCTGTCCTATTTTGCCGGGTTCGGTCAGTCGCCCGGCAATGTCACGTACTGGGGTCTAAAGGACAAACAGTCCACGGCAAAATTTGTCGATCGCCTGAAGCAGGCCGACTTCAAAGCGGTAAATGGCGAAGTGGCGGGGTTGATGGCCAACGGCGAGCCCAACACGCCAGATATGACCAAGGCCAGCGGACAGGATCCGTGGCGCGGCACGATGGGCATGCCGACATTTGTTCTACCGCTCGATGCCGCATTGGTGCAGGCGTCGGCACCAACGGGAATGAAGGCACTGTCTCAGCCCACGCCTTCCGTTGCGGACAGCGAAATCGTCGCTGCCGCTGTCACGGGACTGAAGGCGGCCGTGCCCGCAGAGGACGCTCGGATCGTGCAAGCAGCGGTCGTCTCGCCCGTTCTTGGCCTGCAAGGCGTCGATCCGGCGAAGGTGCTGTCCGGGTCTCCTACAGATCTTGAAAGCGCGAAGCAGAAACTTCAAGCGATTGCCGCGTCCAGCGGGCCTGGCATTCCGCCTTACTATGCGGGCATCATCGCCGACGTGCAGGTCAAGAATGCGCCTGCCGTTGTGATCGCGCTGTCCTATGCAGATTGTTCCGCTGCCCAGCAGGCCGTCGACGGCGTTGGCGCCGCCTGGAAGCAAACCATGGCTGGCAGCGTGCAAGCGGATGTGAAGGGTCGAACCGTCCAAGCTGGCAAGCTATGTGCGGCAGTCGTCAGCATGATCGCTCCGAAGGCTGAGAATGCGGGCAACCCGATTCTGAGTCAGATCATGAACCGGTACATGCAGCGCGATCTTACGTTGCTGCAGATTGGTGCGTCGCGCTAAGTAGACTTGAAACATAGCCGGCGCGTGCTGGCTGTGGAAGTTGATTGAACGTGGAAACTGCGCGCCAAATTAACCAAACGGTCCGCGAAATTTGGTTCATTCACTTTGGTCTTCGTGGTTCATTGAACCCGGCACTTTCCCCATTGAGTTGATTGAAATCGGGAGAGCATTGTCGTAATCACCTCATGGATGCCTCAGTCTCGACTAGTCGCTTATTCTGAACCGCAGCGAGCAAATACGCCGATGGCGACCGACCGGTCTCGGCCAGAAGCGGACAGTCATCATGGTCCTTCCTGGAGGCCCCGAGCAGCACCGTGTGCAACGCAGCGGGCGATCATGCCAGTACCGGGAAAAGCGTGCGGCTTCCCGCTACAGGGGCATAACCGCCGCGTACCCCTATTTCTGGGCTGCCAATCAAACCCAATTCTGCGGACGACACAGTTCGAAGCCGAAGATATCCGCGTTCTGAGCAATTCTCGCGGCTGTTACTGACTTCGGGATGGCCGAGCCCCAAGTTGGAGATCCAACAACTCGATGGAAGACCCTCATGGACACGACACCCAAGGCCCCCCATGTGCGCCGTCGGCATTAGCTTGATGACGCCCTAATGATCTCCGAGCTGACGGGAACAGGAGCTGTTCTCGGATAGCTCATGACGAAACGCTGGGCGGCACGGTGAGCGTTCGGCTGTCCAGCGCTTTCCAAGCTCCCGCTCCCGGCCAGGAGCGGGAGCCAGTAGCTCCTAAGCCATGATCAATTCTGTCGAATGAATCAAAATTTAACAATGCCCATCTCCCGAGAAACCTGTGTAATCTGACCAACTAGTAGAAGATGCTGTCGTTGCTGGCCCTGACTCGCCTGTCCGTGAAACGAAAGGATTGCCATGCCGTTGACCAGATCTGCCTCGTTTTTATGCATCGCCATTGCGATAACCGCTGTGAACAGTGTGACGGCGATCGCGCAACACGCGACGAGTCCGGGGGTAAGCCCTCGTGGCCAGGCAACACTTCCCTATGCTGAACAAAAGTACCGAGGCAACGTCGGCACTTCCTATCTCGATTCAGACCCTGCTCAGTTTCCTGCTCCGCAAAAGCCACCCAAGGGCGCTCCAAATGTCCTGCTGATTCTGCTGGATGATGTCGGATTCGGCCAATTCTCGGTCTCTGGCGGCGGCGTCCCGGCTCCCAACATGGAAGCGCTGGCTAAGGACGGCGTGCTTTTTACGAGATTTCACACCACGGCCGTATGCTCACCTACACGCGCGGCATTGCTAACGGGCCGTAACCATCACGTTGCTGGGACAGGGAATATCACGGAAGTCGCAACTGGCTACGACGGCTACACCGGGATCATTCCCAAAGACACGGCGACGGTCGCCGAGATTCTCCGACAGAACGGCTATGCGACGGCCTGGTTCGGCAAGAACCACAACACGCCTATTTACGAAACCAGCCCAATGGGACCCTATGACCATTGGCCGAATGGGCTTGGATTTGATCATTTTTACGGGTTCATGGCGGGCGATACGAACCAACTGCGCCCATATCTGTTCGAGAATCAGACAGCGCTTGGCACTCCTACTGCCAGCGACTACTACCTGAGTGTGGACCTGGCCGACCATGTGATCGATTGGTTGAAAAAATCAGAGGCGATTCAACCTGATCGGCCATGGTTCACCTATTTTGCGCCCGCTGCGACGCACGCGCCCCATCAGGCGCCAAAGGATTTGATCGACAAGTTCGCGGGCAAGTACGACATGGGCTGGGACGCTTACCGGCAGCAGACTTTCGATCGCCAGAAGCTGCAAGGCATCATTCCGCAAAATGCGGTATTGACGGAGCGTCCCAAGAGTCTGCCCGCGTGGGACTCCTTAAATGCCGATCAAAAGCGCCTATACACTCGCATGATGGAGGTGTTCGCGGCATATGGTTATCAGGTCGACCAGGAGGTCGGAAGAGTGCTCGACTACGTGGCGAAGCTGCCTGATGCCGACAACACTATGATTATTTACATCGTCGGCGACAACGGCGCCTCCGCCGAAGGAGGATTCGACGGAACGTTGAACGAGAATGCATTTTTCAATGCGTACTTGATGAAGTATCCGGAGATGCTGGACCGTATCGATGAAATCGGCACGGAAAAGCACTTCAATCATTTCCCGGCAGCGTGGGCCCATGCGATGGATACGCCGTTTCAATGGACCAAGCAAGTGGCGAGCCACCTGGGAGGAACTCGAAATCCGATGATAGTGAAATGGCCCGCCAAGTTCCACCACGGTGGCGAAAAACGCACGCAATTCTCGCATGTGATCGACGTTGCACCGACTATATTAGCGGCCGCCGGCATCGAGGAACCAAGAAGCGTCAACGGCACCGCGCAGACCCCCATTCAAGGCCGGAGCTTTCTTGCGGTTCTCGATGACGCGAAGGCGTCAGAATTCCGCACCAGCCAGTATTTCGAAATATTTGCCAATCGCGGCATCTATAAAGACGGCTGGTGGGCGGCGTCCCTGGCCTTTGAACCTTGGCAGCCCGAGCGAGGCGAATTCGATCCCCTCACCGCGAAGTGGGAACTCTACAATCTGAAAGAAGATTTCACCCAGTCCAACGACCTGGCGGACAAACATCCCGAAAAGCTTGCCGAACTTACCGCACTTTGGTGGGCGCAGGCCTCCATCAACAAAGCGCTCCCGCTAGACTGGCGCGGCGCGGAACGCTTCAGCGCCGAGCTGACCGGTAAACCCAATCTGGCGGCCGGAAGGTCCCGCTTTGTCTACCCAGGTCCGCTATCTGGCCTGCCCGAGGCGTCCGCGCCCGACCTGAAGAACAAATCGTTCTCTATCACCGCCTCGGTGCAGATCAGCAACGACGCCAACGGAATGATCTTCACGCAAGGGGGCAACACAGGGGGCTGGGCGATCTATCTCAAGAACGGCAAGTTGGTGACCGCGCACAACTATCTAGACGTTGAGCACTATTCGGTGGAGAGCACCAATGCAATCTCTGCTGGCAAGCATGAGTTGCGCGTGGAGTTTAACTATGAAGGCGAAGGCGATAAGAAAATCGGGCAAGGCGGCACAGTCTCGTTGTTCGTTGATGGGACGCCCGCGGGCTCCGGAAAAATAAAGCAGACGACACCATTCAAATATTCGCTGTCTGAAAACCAGGATATCGGGGCCGATACCGGCACCCCAGTAACGTACGATTATCGCCCCCCCTTCACATTCGAAGGAATGCTTTCCCAGGTGGTGGTGGAACTAAAGTCGTGAAACTATGTAGGCTCAATGCGAATGAAGATGAGCGTTGAGCATTGAGCGTCTGCTATGGGTCGAGGCTGTGTGGAAACGCTTTTCGTCCTGACAGCCACAGCGCGCTCGCCTGGTCCGCATCACCTTGGGCGGTCTTCACTTCGATTTCTCGAAGCGGGGCTCACTCAAGACCGTTTGGGCGGCCCGGATAGAGCGTGAGGTGCGTTATGAGTCACCTGAAGGGCTCAGCCCCCCATCGACAGCATCGCTTTCATCGTTTGCTGGAAGCCTAGGATGCGCATGACCCGCTTGAGGTTATAGGCCAGTACATTCAAGTTCATTTCCGTGCTCACATTGCCCAAGCGACGAGTTAGGAAGTGCGTATAGCCCATCCAATGCGTGAACGTGCCGAACACATGTTCCACCGTGCGCCGCCGCACCTTCATCGCGTCTGGCATTCGGTCTAGACGGCGCTGCGCCGCCTCAAGCACGGCCTCATGTTCCCATCGACTGATGCGCCGATACGCGCCAGGTGTGCATCGCTCCTTCATAGCGCATTGTGGGCAGGCACTACTCCAGTAGCGCCGCAATTGAAGACCATTCTCCTCTCGCGTAAACCGGTGGATGGCGCGCTGGCCCGCAGGGCACTGGTACTCATCGTCCTTCGCGATGTAGATGAAGTCCGAACGGTCGAAGCGGCCTTCGGCCTTGGCATTGGAAGTCGTGGGTTTGGGCAAGATCGCATCAATACCTGTCTCTGCACATGCCTTGATCTGAGGCGCGCTGTAGTAGCCGCGATCGGCAATCGCACGCAGTCGCTTCTTGCCCATCGCCTCCCGCGCGGCTTGTGTCATCGATGCCAATGAGTCCCTGTCATGTCCTCGGTTCGTCACTTCGTGCGCGACGATCAGATGGTGCTTGGCTTCGACAACCATCTGCACGTTGTAACCGACCATCCCCGAGCCCCGGCCGCTGGTGGCCATCGAGCGGGCATCCGGGTCGCTCACCGACAGTTGACCGTCTGGACTGTCTTTGAGCCTCTCCTTGACGTCATCCAACGTGCGCATTTGTTTGCGCAGACGTTCGATCTTGTCATTGAGCCGATTGGTCCTGGCCTCGATCTCGACAGGTTGCGTTCGGTCAGCTGTGTCGAGCGCCGTCAGATAGCGGTGGATGCTCTCCTCAATCTGCTGCTGACATTTGTCTATCTTGGCAGCCGTGAAGTTCTTGTCGCGCGTATTGACTGCCTTGAACTTACTTCCATCGACGGCAACCAGAGCTTAGTTGAATAGCTTGAGGTCTCGGCATACGGCAACAAACCACCGGCAAACGTTGCGAATACCCGACCCATTGTCACGGCGAAAATCCGCGATAGTCTTGAAGTCTGGCGCCAGGCGGCCGACCAGCCACATCAGTTCGACATTGCGTTGGCACTCTCGCTCGAGTCGACGACTGGACTGGACCCGATTTAGGTAGCCGTAGATGTAGATCTTCAGCAGCACGGCCGGGTGATAAGACGGGCGGACGGTAGCTGCTGGCGCCGCCTTCTCAAATCCCAGCAATTCCAGGTTGAGCTCGTCGACGAATGCGTCGATTATGCGCACCGGGTTGTCGTCGGCGATGAAGTCATCCAGGCATTCCGGGATCAACGCTACCTGCTGCCGGTCCTGACCTTCGATGAATCGGGGCATGTCGACTCCCGGGATCGAGATACCAAACTCTATCTAGATCACCGTAGCGGCGTCAAAGAGTTTTCACACAGCCTCGGTCGGAAGCCGCCCGTCACCAGCGGCGGCTCGCGGCCCAGAAGCGGACGGTGATAAAGTCATGCCGAGCGACTACTTGCGCTCCGAAAGATTCCACCTTGCGTCTGGTGCATGATATCCAGCGTCGCGTACCAGCTGACTCTTGCAGAAGCAGAACGCGTTGTCGAAGCCCGTATCGAAATCTTCACCGCCGCGCTGGAAATAGTCCTGCCCGAAGAGCCGAATCGGGTACACGCATGACCAGCAACAGGCGGAAATCGGATTGGCGTCGACGCCTATGTCGAGGAGATGCAGCCCAAGGCTTTGTGGCGTCGACCGCTGATCAAAGATCCTCTGTAGTCCCGAGACCGGTGCTGTATCGCGTATAACCCAAAAAACCCTATTCCTTCTGGAATAGGGTTTTTTGGGTTCATTTAACATTATCGGGGAAGGCGCGGACTTGAGGAAAAAGTATTCCTGGTCCCGCATAGGTGGCCCGCGTCTACGAGGGCCGAGGACGCGAGCGTCGATGGACAGCCGCAGTTAAAACCGGCCACGCAGTGTCAGCGTCGCGTTACGCGGCTCGCCATAGTAGTTGCCTAATGTCGAACTGCCGACGGTGCGGTAATACCACTTGTCAAAGACGTTATCCACGTTCAGCGCCAAGGTCCAGTTCCGATCAAGACGATACTCAGCCAGCAGGTTCCACACGGCGTAGCCGCCTTGCGTAAAGTTGAAAGGCACCGAGCCGCCTGTCCAGTTTTGCGCAGACGCATTCCAGCTAGCTGCCGTCCCGGACACGTATTGCTTGCTGTTGACCGTCACACCGCCTCCCAATTTCCAGTCTGATGCCCGGCCCGGCAATTGCCACGTGCCGAAGAACTTCAAGGAATGTTTGGGTGTGATCGTGCTGAAGACGGCATTTTTTGTCTGATCGCGGTTGTGGTTGTAGGTATAGCCGGCATAGACGTTGATTCCGCTTGCGATCTCGCCGCTGACTTCAAGCTCCACGCCTTGGCTCACCACCTTGCCAGCATTGAGATAGCAGCAGGCGCCAGCGAACAAGGTTTCACTGGAGGGATAGCGGCTGTCCAACACCGCCCGGTCCTTCTGCACGATTCGATAGAGCGCAATGGAGGTGTTCAGTTTTCCATCCAGCAGTTCACCTTTCAGACCCAATTCAGCATTACTGCCGTGCATGGGATCCAGGCCGGTTCCCGGTGCGGGGCCCGACCGGTAGTACGCCTGAGGGTTGAAGATTTCCGCATAGCTGGCGTATGCCGTCCATTCCGGCGTCAAGTCATAAAGAATGCCGCCAAAGGGTACGACTTGCGTGGGCTCGCTGTATTTCGTGGCGCTGGCGATGCGCCAGGTGTCCGTCATTTGCCAACTGTCATTCAAGTAGGTGCTGTACACCTGATTGAACTTGTACTTATTGGCGCGTGCACCCACGATCACTTTCGTGTTGTCCGTTGCTTCCAGCCTTAGCGTCCCGTAAACCCCATATTGCCGGGTGTCGTTGGGTTCGTAGCTGCGAAACAGCTGGCCGCGCGCCAAATCACCCGATACATAAGGTGTCGAGCCGATGTCAAACAGGTCTGCGACCTGACCGGAGGCGCGTTGCACAACGAAGCTCTGCCATTTGCTCTTGATATCTTGCATGTCGGCGCCCACCAGAACTTCATGCGTACGGCCCGCCAGATCAAAGGCGCCACTCAGGTTGATGTCTAGCATCAACTGCCGATTCCAGCTATGTTGGTCCGAACCCACCCATCGCGATCCTTTACGCGTCACGGGATTAACGGCGCCCGACACATAACCGCCATTGACGTCCCGATTTTCCTCGGTGTAGGTCGCGTTGGCGCGCAACGTCCAACGGGGAGCCAGGCGCCAGCTGAGCTTGGTAAAGACCTCGTTTGACGTCGTTTCTTCAAACGCCCACGGCGCCGTCAGCGAGGTATTACGCGGCAGGCCCAGATCATCACCGTTGCTGAAACGAGGAAAGCCCTGCGGTGTGCCTTTCTCCTTGATTCGTTGATGGCGTCCGCCGAATGCCAGCGCGGCGTCCGGGCCGATGTCCGTCTCCAATACGCCATAGAAGGTGGGCTTTTCGGTAGCTCGGTTATCAGTGAAGTATTTACGGTTTTCGTATGCGACGACGCCACGGCCTCGCAGTTTTCCGTCAAAGGCCAAGGGGCCGGAAGCGTCTACTTCCGTGCGGTAGTTGTCCCAGCGCCCCGCACTGGCCGTGAAGTTCAGTTGCGGTGTGGCGGTCGGCATCTTGCGCACAAGGTTGATGGCGCCGCCCGGGTTGCCCGTACCGTTGATCAGTCCGGCCGCGCCGCGCAACACTTCCACGCGATCAAACTCGGCCATGTCATAAGAGATGAATGTGTAGTTGCCGCTGGCGATGGACATCGGCGCGCCACCATCGAGCTGAATGCTGTCGATAGGGAAGCCGCGGGAATAGATGTCCGCCAAGCGATGCCCCGAATCCTGCACGGTCAAACCCGTCATCTGTTCGGCGGCCTGGCCGAGATCCGTGAGGTTCTGGTCTTCCAGACGCTGCTTGGTCAAGACCGAAACGGACTGCGGAATCTCGCGCATATTCTGTGCAGTCTTGCCCAAAGTGAGCGCGTCGCTTGTATACGAGCCGGTTCCCTCCGTTTCTCCCAGGCGTTGGGCCTCTACCCGAACCGCACGCATCGAATGGATGTCTTCCTGCTTGTCTGATGCCGGCCGAGATAGCGAGACCGTGTGCCCGTCCCAGCGCACATCGATGGAGGTTCCCCGCAGCAACTGCGCCAGTGCCTGCTCTGCGGTCAATGTGCCAGAGACGGCAGGAGACCTGAGATTGGCCACGGTTTCAGGCAGGTAGTAGATCTGGATTTCGGTTTGTTGACCCAGCTGGAGCAAGGCCGAATTCAACGACTGCGCAGAAATGTTGATCGGTACGGGAGTCGTGCTTTGGGCATAGGTCGCGTCGGGCGCCAGACCCACGGTGAGCGCGAGAGAAATGACCACTGCATTGAGCCTCGAACCGACTCGGTCGCCGTGCGATGCGGCCAATGTTTGCTTAGAAATGAGAAGATTCACCGGACGTTCTCTTGATAATGAAAGCGGCGCCTACGCGCTAAACCCTTTGGCCAAAGGTTCGTTGCAACCGGGCTTCGTCCATCGACAAAACCAGGCCGTCATTAATAAAGAGTGTTCTGGCGGCGAAACCCCGTAAGGAATTTTCAAAGAACTTTGAAATAAAATGTTTCTACAAATGCGACCAACTCGCATTCGTATTTAGTCTCAACGACTTAGCGGTGGAAGAGCATTGGACAAGCGGCTCAGCGAGGATGGATTTCGCTGCTGCCGTCAGACTTTTGCAGCACAGTCACGGAGGCCAACGACGGCAAAACCTTCAAAAATGCATCCGGGTCAACGGTGCTGAATACCCCCGTCACGCGCAGGGTTTGCAGTGCAGGAGAAGGCACACTTACCGGCTTGGTGCGATAACGGTTTATCTCGGCCACGATGGTTGCCAGCGGCGTTGCGTCAAAAATGATCTTGCCGTGACGCCACGCTGTCAGCACCGCCATGTTCGCCCGCGAAATCTCTGACATCGCGTCGGTGCCGCCCACTTGCACCATCTGCGCGGCACTCAAACGCCGCACCCTGCGATTCCACCATTTGCCGCCAGCCACTTCCACGGAACCCGACGCCACCGCGATCGACACGTGGTCAAGACTACGCCGCACGTTGAACTGCGTGCCCGTGACTGTCACGGTAGCGTCGCCCGCATCTACGATAAATGGCCGTTGCCGCGCATGTGCAATGGAAAAGTACGCCTCCCCTCGCTCCAGGTTGACGCGCCGCTCGACGTCGAAAAGCTGTACGTGGACGACGGTGTCGGTGTTCAGGGTCAGCACCGAGCCATCGGGCAGGTCCACATTTCGACGCTCGCCGCGTTGACTGACGTAGCGTTTGTCAAATACGGGGGCCTTGAACCATTGCTCGGGGCCCAAGGTAACCGCGGCGACGGCGACGGAACAGGCGGCGCCAACGCCCAGCGCCAGGATCCGACGACGGTCCTTGAACCGGGCTTGCGGCGCTAGCGAGTGGGTCGCCAAGGCCTTCTCAAAGACGTGGTCCGGGGTCGCTGCGGCCACATCCCATACCCGCAGCATCTGCTGATAGGCGCGTTCATGCTGCGGGTCGGCGGCGCGCCAGGCATCGAAACGTTCGCGTTCTTGCGACGTCATCAGGCCGCCGTGTTCACGGATGAACCAATGCGCGGCGGCCGCGGCCGGATCCTGGGGAATGTTTGAGTCGTTGGTGTTCATGCTGGAAACAGTGGGTAGCCCCTTAATCCTAAGAGGCGAATCTCCGTAGTTTTTCGTGCAAGTGCCTCATCGCCTTCGTCAGATTTTTTTCCACGGTGCTGACAGACAGCCCCATATGGTTCGCAATTTCGGGCACGGTCCAATTCTCGAGCCGGTGCCAGGCAAATATCTGCTGGCAAACGCGGGGCAGTTCCGATAAGGACTCGGATAATGCCTGGGACATCTGATCCACATAGGCCGCCGATTCGACATCGTCGACAACGGGATGATCTGCCTCTGCCAACTCCTGCAAGGGCACGGCGGGAAAGGATTCTGCGCGCCGGTGTCGGCTGATCAAGCCATTGACGGCACTTCGATGCAGATAGGCGCGAGCATCCCGGATTACCAGCGTGTCCGTGGCCAACAGGCGTTCTGCCGCATCCTGGACGGCGTCTTCCGCGTCGTGCGCATTCGCATTGCCTTTCGCCCAAGCCCCGACCAGCCCAGTGTAATGAGCAAGCCAACTTTTTTTGGGTACAGCCGGGGGAGACATTACAGAAACAGGGCCCAAGAGCATGAAAGGCAAGATATTAACAATAAGTCTCATTACATGCAGGAAGTCCCAGGGGGACTCGGCTGTCAGCTGTGAATTGTCAGAGCAGAGAGCGTCGTGCCTTGAATTGATGGCAAAGCGGTACTTGCGAACAGTGCCCGTTATCGGGCCGAAAGCCGTCTGACATCGACGGCCGCTCCCGGCCAGTATTGGGCGGTCGACACGGACGCCTGGATCGTCGACAAGCGACGTGTGGATGGCAGACAATTCTCTTCGTGGAGTGAACTGCGGGCCATAGGATGCAAATCTCGAGTGCGGTGGGAAAAATATAAATGACTCTGATTGACGATTTTCTGCCTAGTTATGATTTCCGCGAGCGACATGCTGCGCTCGTACACGCTCCAGCGAACGTTATTCTGGATTGCGTTACTCGCCAACGTGCGCAAGATGATCCGCTGGTACGACTGGCCATTGGCCTGCGCGAACTGCCGTCGCGACTTATGAACCGGTCGAGCAGACGCCCGCTTGATCTCGACGATTTCACATTTCTCGGTCGCGAGGGGGATTCCGGGCTAGCGTTTGGACTGACCGGAGCTTTCTGGCGGGCAAATTACGGTTTACTGGACATTGGGTCCCCCGAAGCCTTCAAGGCGACCGTCAGAATGGACGTCTGCCAGCTCGTCATGAGCTTCAATGTAGATGCCAATGCGTCAGGCGCATCCGTGCTGAGCACGGAGACCCGGGTGTTTTGTCCAACTGCGGCAGTTCGTCGCCGATTTGCTCCCTACTGGTACATCATCCGTCCTGTCAGTGGGTTAATCCGGCGGCGTATGCTTGCCAGGGTTCGGCGACAGGCTGAAAGTCTAACCAAAGAACGGTGAGAGCCGTCTGCGGAAACTAGCGAAGGGCCGGGCGGGCCATTTAGAACCAATGGCCGCAATTGAGGAAGCGGAATGTCCCTTGCGGGTCGGAAGCCGTCGGTGGGAATAGTCGCGTGGGAATCTGGGCACTATATGCACCGTCAGCGGAGCCAGTGAACCTCTTCTTTCGTAAAGCCGCATCCTGGTGCATTTTCTGGGCAAGGTCTGGTCTGGCCGCTGCTTGCTGTAGACGCTCTTCAACACCATCTTCAGCTAGCTTCTCTGCCCATTACCCAAGTTGAGTGAAACACTGCCTCAACTGTCCAACTACATTGAACAAAAAAGGCCGGCGCAACGCCTGTGAGTCGAGAGAAGTTGGTCAAAGCCAGTTTTGACCCGATATGGACGCGACGCTGCCGAGCCCCGCACTCCGCATCAACCTTCACATTGGTTACAGGCTGACTTCAATGAACCAATCTCAACTTGAATGAAATTCGACACCGGCGTTTTTCCCGTCTTCACGAACGCGCACCAGCGCAGATTGTTTCGATAACGCGGCGGGCGCCTGCGATAAACGCGCCAGTTTCCGTCGGATGCCGTTCCGCCAGATCGTCCTGCGCTTGCCCAAGGTAAATCGCTTGCGCCTTGCGGAGAATCGGCCGGTAGGGCGGTTCGATTCTTTCCAGCAGCCAGGTTGCCGCGTCAGCCTTCGAAGCGATCGCGCCGGTCTCGGCCGTGTACCAGATGCGTGCCAGGGCGAGGATGATGTTCCTCTCGTCGCCCGCCCAATCCTCGGGCTGGTTCCACTGGGCGACGGTATCGAGCAGTGCTTGCGTCAAGTCGCGGCGGGGAACGGCCTCGAAGATTTGGTCTGCGGGCGGACCGATGAGCGGGACGCTGTGGCCGCGGACTTTGGTGAGCACGATGGCGAGGTCGTGGTCCATCATGGGCGGCTCCACGACGCCTGCCGCCAGATCCTCGCGCAGCCATTCGCCAAATTGAAGTTCTCGGCGGGCAGGGTGACGCCACGGCACGACATGTTCCAGCGCCAGCACCGTGACTTCCAGCGCGCGCAGGTCGGGCGATTCTCCCGGGGGCGCGGAGACCGCCAGAAGGTCCGTCGCCACTGCCCGCAGCGTGCCCTCATCGGGCGGCTCAGTCACGGTGACGAGCAAGTCGATATCGCTGTAGGGCTGCAGCCCGCCGTCAACGGCCGAGCCAAACAGATGGATGGCGGCAAGGCGGCTACCGAGATGCTGCTCGATGAGGTGTGTGACTCGAGCGATCTGGGGCGCGATTGAGATAGGCAGGGATTGGGTCATGCAAGGATAATAGCTAAGCCGTTGCGCATTGGGCAGCCTATGGCGGCGACGAGGCGGGCAGATCCATAACAGTTTTCATCGACGTTTTCATGACCAACTATCCTCAACTTTTCAGTCTTCAAGGCAAGATCGCGGTCGTGCTCGGTGCGGCTTCCGGCATCGGCCAGGCATCGGCGCACGCGCTCGGCGCGATGGGCGCCTACGTGATGTGCGCCGACCGGGACGAGGGCGGCGCGCAGGCCACTGCGCAACAGATCATCGAAGGCGGCGGTTCAGCCGGCTGGATGCAGACCGATGCCGCCAGCGGCGAGGCCATCGGCGCGCTGGCCGCGAAGGTGCTGGACGAGCAGGGGCGGGTGGATATCGCGGTGGCGACGCCGGCGTTGAACATCCGCAAGTTGATTGTCGATTACACGGAAGAAGAGTTCGATCAGGTCGTGAATCTGAATCTGCGCGGCGCGTTTCACTTCATGCGCCACTTCGGCCGGCCGATGATGAAGCAGGGCGCGGGCAGTCTGATCCTGTGTTCTTCGATGCGTGCCGTGACGATCGAGCCCGGGCTGGGCATCTATGCGGCCACCAAGGCCGGCATCGAACAGATGGTCAAGGCGTTTGCCGCGGAGGTCGGCGGCTACGGCGTGCGAGTCAACGCGGTCATGCCCAGCATCATTGAGACGCGCCTGACCGAGCCGCTGAAGGAACGTCCCGAGATTTACAACACCTACGCAGGCCATACCGTGCTGAACCGCTGGGGCCAGCCGTCGGAGGTGGGCGCCGCCGTCGCATTCCTGGCGTCGGACGCCGCCAGCTACATCTCGGGCAGCAGCCTGGCGGTGGACGCGGGCTGGACGGCCATCGACGGTCCGCCCACCGGTCTCACCCAGACGCGTCCGTCGGAATAGGCGTCACGGTGCACGGAGGGGCGGGGGCGTTACGATGATCCGCCTTGAATCCCTCCGCCGGCCGACTTGATTCGTGCCGTGTTGTCGTCGCTGATGAAACGTAGCCAGCCACCCGACGGCTGGCTTCCCACTTCAGACTTTCTACGCCTTGCGTCTCTAAAGCGCGGGGCATGGCTTGGAGAATTCGCACGTGATTACGCCCGAGTCACAAAAGGGAAAGTACTTCGTCCTGGCTCCCAGCTACTGGCGCGACGGCATCGGTCCCGGCCTGGTGATCGCCAACGAGGAAAAGCTCACGCGTCCGGGCCTGTACACGATGGATCCGCCGAATGGTGATCCTTTGCAGTATTCCGAAAGGCCGCAATTGATCCATGTGCCTGAAGAAGGCGGGTTGCCCCGGGAATTCGAGGAGCTGGCCGGTATCTGGATCATCTCGGAGCCGTTGAAGCAGGTTTTCGAATCCGTCGACCCCGATGCCTTCGTGTTCACCGCCTGCGATTACACGCAGGCCGACGGCTCACCCGGGCGGCAATACTATCTATGCAACGTGGTGCGTCGCCTCGACGCGTTGGATGTGGAGGCATCGCGGGTCAAGACGAGGTTCGACAGGAATTTCATCACTGGCGAGGATGAGATTTTCTACAGCGTCCTCGGCGGCGCCAGTCTTGTGTTCCGGGAGGCGCGCATCGGCGGGGCGCACGTGTTCCGGCAGACGCAGATGGCGATCGACCCGGTTTGCGACCGTGTGCTGCATGATGCGTTGCGCGCTGTGAATCTGGACGGGGTTGAGCTGCGGGACGCGTGGGATTTGTGATTGTTCCGGACTGAGTCTATGGAACGACGGTTCGGTTTGAGCGCTGGATAGCAAAACTATGGCATCGATATTTGTTCTTGGTGAAGACAAAACGCGGCAGATTCGCGACTGGACGCTCCACTGGAGCGACAAACACCAGAACCTCGTTCTCACTTGTCATTTCCCCTCAGGAAAGGCTTTCAGCCGCCCGATCAGCGACTGCCGGGTAGAGCCCACTCGTGAGTTGAGTGAAATGCTGCGCATGAAGAATGGAAGCGCGGTCGCACGGCCCGTCGAGAAGGCGCTGGTCTATGGTGAGCGATTTGTCGCCATCCAGTATCCGGGTGCTTCGAAGGTGTATGTGGAGAAGCTTGCGGATATTGAACTCGTTGCGCAGGCCCCGCTAAAAAGCGGGGAAGTATTCCAGTATTTCGAATTGGTCGCGAAGGGTCGCGAGGACGCAGCGACTGGGGATAAGAAACCGGTTGCAGCCAATGTGGTTCGCCAGTTGGACCGGTTGCCTCCCCGCGCAGACACTGCGTTGCATGCCTACTGTGCAGGCCAGAATGCGCACCGCGCAGCGGGTGGTGACCTGATTTTTCCCTTTGGCATCAATGAGAGCCAGTTGCTGGCAGTGAACCGCGCGTTTGAGGCGCAGGTGAGCGTGATCGAAGGACCGCCCGGGACAGGCAAGACGCAGACCATCCTTAATATCATCGCAAACATCCTCTTGCGGGGCCAAACGGTAGCGATCCTGTCCAACAATAATTCCGCTGTCGGGAACGTCTACGAAAAGCTCGGAAAATGCGGACTGGACTACCTGGTGGCAAGTCTTGGAAGCAAACAGAACCGCGAAGGTTTTTTCGTTGCCCAACCCGCAGTGCCGGCCGAGGAGCCCGAGTCACCACCGGACATGGAGTCGCTTCAGAAGACCTTAGCGCAGCTGAAGCAATATCTGACGGCGCACAACTCTGTTGCGAGACTCAAGGCGGAGATCGACGAAGCGGCGGTCGAGCGGCGGCACCTGACGCAATGGCAGGAGGATTACGGCATTCGAAGCGGCGAATCCCTGCGTCGGCCCAAGTTGTCTGCGCAGAAGACGGCCGATTTGATCGCCTACCTGACTCACCTTGGCGGCGGACGCTTGGGGCTGAGGAATCGGCTTGAGCTGTTTCTCAAGTTCAAAATACTTCGGGTCAAGGCGTTTGCCGAGAAAGAGCGGCGACGTGCAGCCGTCCAAGCGCTGCAGATGCTGTATTACGACAACTTGCTCGACGAGAAGGAAGCTGAGTTGGCCCGAGGCGAGGCCACCTTGGCGAGCGGAAACTTCAAAGAACTGCTTGAGGCAATGACCACGGGGTCGATGAAGCATCTGAAAGCGCACCTTCATCGGCATGTGCGGGACGCCGAGCCGTTTGAACAGGATACCTATCGCCGCCAGTTCGACGCGTTCTTGAAGCGCTTCCCGATCCTCACCAGCAGCACGCATTCGATTGTCAACTCCCTGGCCTCGGGCGCGGTGCTTGATTACGTCATCATCGATGAGGCTTCCCAGCAAGATATCGTCCCGGGGATTCTCGCGCTGGGATGCGCAAAGAACGCGGTCATCGTCGGCGATAGCAAGCAGTTGGCGCACATTCCGTCGGGGGTTGCAATGCCTGCTCCCGCAGCGGAATACGACTGCGAGATCCATAGTCTTCTGGATTCCAGCATCAAGGTTTTCGGCGAATCATTGCCCAGGACGTTGCTGAAGGAGCACTATCGCTGCCATCCCAGGATCATCCAGTTCTGCAATCAGCAGTTCTACGGCAACGAACTCATTCCGATGAACAGCGACACGAGCGATGGCGCGCTGAGGCTTGTCGTCACCGCCAAGGGTAATCATTCGCGCGGGAATACGAACCTGCGTGAGCTGGACTCCTTGATGGCTTCATTGGAAGCACCGGGCGCGGAAGGCGCGTGGCAGGATGGCGACAGGGGATTCATAGCGCCCTTCAGGTCGCAGGTTGTCCTGTCTGGATCGCATCTGCCCGTCGATTTTGTTCGGGACACCGTACACAAGTTTCAGGGCCGGGAATGCGACGAAATCGTCTTCTCCACGGTGCTGGACAAGAAGCGCGAGAATGAAAAGCGGCTCGACTTTGTCGACGACGCACGCATGGTCAATGTGGCGGTGTCGCGTGCCAAGACGCGGTTTACCTTGGTGACGGGAGACGATGTCTTCACGGTTGGAAATGGTCCCATCGCTGCCCTGATCCGGTACATGGAGTATTACGGGGACGAAAAACAGGTCGTGCGTGCGCCTGTGGTGTCGGCCTTCGATCTGCTGTACAGCGAATACGACAAGTCGCTCGACCGGCTTGCCTCGCGATTGCTGGAGGGGGATTCGACGTTCAAATCCGAGCGCATCGTGGCGGCATTGTTGCGGGACGCGCTATCTGAACCCGCTTTCCAGACATTGATGTCCCATTCTCAGGTCCCGCTCGATCAGGTTGCGGCAATGTCCAATACTGCGCTGACGGACCGCGAACGCGAGTTCATGGCCCAAGGCGCAAGCTGCGATTTTGTGATTTATTTCACCGTGGGCAAGACGCCTGTGGCCGTTATCGAAGTCGACGGTGGGGCGCATGACGCTCCCGTGCAAGCGGAGCGGGATGCGTTGAAAGACAGCATTCTGGAAAAGAGCGGCATCGCCGTGTTGCGGCTCAGAACCGTAGAGAGTCGCATCGAAGATAGGCTTGCGCAGTTCCTTCTCAAATGGCGGAGCCGCCATATTGCGTGAGAACTCCGGCTCCGGCACCCCGCATCCAGGCGCCGGCCGGTGATCTGTCTGGCCTTAGCCTTGCCTTCCCATAATGCTCAACGCCACCGCCTCCGCAATCTTGATCCCATCCACGCCCGCCGACAGAATCCCGCCCGCATAACCCGCACCTTCACCCGCCGGAAACAACCCTTGCGTATTGATGCTTTGCAGCGTCTCGTTATCCCGCTTGATGCGAATGGGCGAAGAGGTCCGCGTTTCCACGCCCGTCAGGACGGCATCGGGCATGTTGAAGCCCTTGATGGTCTTGTCGAAGGCCGGCAGTGCTTCGCGGATCGCGGTGATGGCGAAGTCGGGCAGGGCGGTCGCCAAGTCGGTCAGGTGTACGCCCGGCGTGTATGAGGGCTGCACCGCGCCGAATTCGGTCGATGCCTTGCCTTCCAGGAAGTCGCCCACCAACTGCCCAGGCGCGCTGTAGTTGCGACCGCCCAGTTCGAACGCCTGGGATTCCCATTTGCGCTGAAAGTCGACGCCGGCCAGGACGTGCTCGGGGTAGTCGACCTCGGGCGAGATGCCCACGACGATGCCGGCGTTGGCATTGCGCTCGTTGCGCGAGTACTGGCTCATGCCGTTGGTGACGACGCGTTCGGGTTCGGACGTTGCGGCGACGACCGTGCCGCCGGGGCACATGCAGAAGCTGTAGACCGAGCGCCCGTTGCTGGCGTGGTGGACCAGTTTGTAGTCCGCGGCGCCCAGGATCGGGTGGCCGGCGTTGGGGCCAAATCGCGCCCGGTCGATAAGGGATTGGGGGTGTTCGATCCGAAAACCAATGGAGAAGGGCTTGGCTTCCATGAAGACGCCCTGATCGCACAGCATCTGGAACGTGTCGCGCGCGCTGTGGCCGATGGCGAGGACGACGTGGTCGGCTTCGATGTGTTCGCCATCAGACAGCGTGACGCCGGTGACCTTGCCGTTCTCGCGATGCAGCGTTTCAACCCGGCTGGAGAAGCGGACTTCGCCGCCCAGCTTGGTGATGGTGTCGCGCATGACTTCGACCATGCCGACCAGGCGGAACGTGCCGATGTGCGGCTTGCTGACGTACAGGATTTCCTCGGGCGCGCCAGCCAGGACGAATTCCTTGAGGACCTTTTCGCCGTAGTGCTTGGGATCCTTGATCTGGCTGTAGAGCTTGCCGTCCGAGAACGTGCCCGCGCCGCCTTCGCCGAATTGGACGTTGGAGTCCGGATTCAGGACGCGTTTGCGCCACAGGCCCCAGGTGTCCTTGGTGCGCTCGCGCACGGCCTTGCCGCGCTCCAGGATGATGGGCTTGAAGCCCATCTGCGCCAGGATCAGCCCGGCGAAGAGGCCACAGGGGCCGGTGCCGATGACGATGGGGCGCTTGTTGAGCGTGGCGGGAGCTTGGGCGACGAATTTGTATTCGGTGTCCGGAGACGGCTTGACGTTGCGGTCGTCGTGGAAACGCTTGAGCAGTGCGGCTTCGTTGGCGACGTCGACATCCAGCGCGTAAATGAGCAGGACGTTGTGCTTCTTGCGCGCGTCGTAGCTGCGCAGGAAGATGGTGAAGCCGTTCAGGTCGCTGGCCGGAATGCCCAGTTTCTGAAGGATTGCCGCGGGCAATTCCTCGGGCGTGTGGTTCAACGGCAGCTTGATTTCAGACAGGCGCAACATGCTTGGGGTCCAGACAGATGGGCGAGCACAACGTCGCCAAACGCGGATTGTACTGGACGGCGGGCGGCGGTTTGCCGGCCTGTCGAGCGGTCAGGGGCGGCTTCCAGCCAGGCGCTGCCGCTGCACGTGTCAGAAGAGCTGTAGCGCTTGCGCGACCCACAGCGCCAGGCCGATGGCGATGCCGATCAGAAGCGTCTTGCGCAGACCGCCGCCTGCCGGAACCGCGCCTGGGGCCGGGCCGGCCGCCATGGCTTCAGTGGAGGCGCGATGAGCGCGGGGCCGCGGGGTTGCCGGCGCGTCGGATGCCTCGGTCTCGACAGTGAACATGGGCCGGGTCGGGGGAGCGGTCGTCAGGCCGTCCAGATTCTTGCCGTCCGCTCCCGCGTTCCGGAGCATGTCCCAGAGGTCCGTCATGTCCTGGCCATTGCGCAGGGCTTCGATGCGCTCGCGCTCGGCGCGGGGCACCTCATCCAGGCTGCCGTAGCGGCGGCCGTTCACGGTGACGGCGCCATCGTCGATCTGGACGTTGAAGGTCTCGCCGTTTTCCGTGTTGGAATAGCTCCACGACTCGCTGACTTCCACAGCGCCCATCCGGCCGTCCAGCAAGGCTTCGATCTGCGTGCGCTGTTCGGGCGTGAGGTCCGTTGTGGAGTTCCAGCTGCGGGTGGTCGTCGAACTGCGCCAGGTCTTGGTGTTGTCGTTCATGTGGGATCTGTCGTGGGTTGCTCGTGTTGCCGGCGTGACCGGTTGCCTCGCCTTCAAGCAACGTTCAATATCGCGCAAATATACCGATTGTGTTCACCTTGCTGTCAGAAAAGCCCGCTTTTGCGGGCTTCTTACGTTGTCCTTAATGCAAAAGACTTTCCCACGTCAAGAAATTCGATCTGATACGGTCGGATGAGCAGATCAGAAGCGCATAATGCCGACACCTGCTCTTACGTCCCTTTTCAAAGAGCAGGTTTGATTTTGAGCAAGAAAAGAGCGTGTTGTCACTAGCTCGGGCAGTTCGTGTTTCCAAGTTTCATGTTCGGTAGCGCGCTAGGACAACTTGGAGTTTTCACGGAGATGTCCATGACTGATGACGCAAAGCCGCGCCGGCGGTTTCTGCAGACGATGGCTATTGTGCCTGCGTCGACATTGGTGGTTGGCGGCCTGACCGTCGGCTGTACCAACGCCGCTGACGGCAAGACCGCACAAGCGGCCAAGCCTTACGAGCCCACCTACTTCACCAAGGCCGAATGGGCCTTCATCGAAGCCGCGGTGGATCACCTGATTCCCGCCGACGAATACGGCCCTGGCGCCATCGCGGCCGGCGTGCCCGAGTTCATCGATCGCCAGATGGAAACGCCTTTCGGCCACGGCAAGCTGTGGTACATGGATGGGCCGTTCCACACCGATCAGGTGCCGGAACTGGGCTATCAGCTCAACCAGAATCCTCGCGAAGTCTACCGCCACGGCATCGAGGCCTGTGACGCCTGGTGCGTGAAGACGCACGGCAAGGTGTACGCCGAGCTGGACAAGGGTCTGCAGGAACAGATCCTGAAGGACCTGCAGGCGGGCAAGATCGCGTTCGAATCCGTGCCGTCCCCGACGTTCTTCAGCTTCCTGCTCGCCAACACGAAGGAAGGCTTCTTTGCCGACCCGATCCATGGCGGCAACAAGGGCATGGTTGGCTGGAAGATGGTGGGCTTTCCCGGCGCGCGCGCCGATTTCATGGACTGGGTGGACCAGCCCAATGTGAAGTACCCCTATGGCCCGGTGTCGATCTCTGGGGAGAAGGGTTAAATCATGGCGATCAAGAAAGACAAAGTTGATGCGGTACTGGTCGGGTTCGGCTGGACCGGCGCGATCCTGGGTCAGGAGCTGACTGAAGCAGGCCTGCAGGTGCTGGCGCTTGAGCGCGGCGGCATGCAGGACACGCCCAAGGACGCCGAATACCCCAAGGTGATCGACGAGCTGAAGTACTCGGTGCGTGGTTATCTGTTCCAGGATCTGTCCAAGGAAACCGTGACGATCCGCCACGGCGTGGACGACGTGGCCGTGCCGTATCGCCAGAACGGTTCGTTCCTGCTGGGCACGGGCGTGGGCGGCGCTGGCTTTCACTGGAACGGCATGCACTATCGCGTGCTGCCCGAAGAACTGGAACTGCGCACGCGCTACGAGACGCGCTACGGCAAGAAGTTCATTCCGGAAGGCATGACGATCCAGGACTTCGGCGTGACCTACGACGAGCTGGAGCCGTACTTCTCCAAGTTCGAGTACGTTTGCGGCACGTCGGGCAAAGCCGGCAACCTGAATGGCAAGATCGTCGAAGGCGGCAACCCGCTGGAAGGCAAGCGCAGCAAGGAATTCCCGCTGCCGCCGCTGGCCACCACCTATGGCGCCTCGCTGTTCGAGAAGGCCGCGCGGGAAGTGGGCTTCAATCCGTATCCCACGCCGGCCGCCAACGCGTCGGGTCCGTACACCAACCCTTACGGCGTGCGCCTTGGCCCCTGCAATTTCTGTGGCTTCTGCGAGAACTACGGCTGCTACATGTATTCGAAGGCGTCGCCGCAGACCACCATCCTGCCGGTGCTGCTGAAAAAGCCGAATTTCGAGCTGCGCACCCATTCGCAGGTCATCAAGGTCAACCTGGACTCGACCGGCAAGAAGGCCGTCGGCGTGACCTATATCGACGCAGAGGGCCGCGAGATCGAGCAGCCTGCCGATCTGGTGATCCTGTCGGCGTACCAGATGCACAACGTGCGGCTGTTGCTGCTGTCGGGCATCGGCAAGCCGTATGACCCGAAGACCAACGAAGGCGTGGTCGGCAAGAATTACGCGTACCAGATGAACGGCGCGGTCAACGTGCTGCTGCCCAAGGGCACCCAGCTCAATCCCTTCGTCGGCACCGGCGCGGGCGGCGTGGGCATGGACGACCTGAACGGCGACCAGTTCGACCACGGCCCGCTGGGCTTTTTGGGCGGCGCCAGCATCCGCCACGTGCGCTACGGGGGCCGTCCCATCAAGCAGACGCCGACGACACCGGGCACCGCGACCTGGGGAACGGCGTGGAAGGCGGGCGTGCAGGATGCCTACCAGCGCTTCATGACCATCGGCATTTCCGGTTCGGTGATGTCGTACCGCGACGCCTACCTGTCGCTCGATCCGACCTACAAGGACGCCTACGGCCAGCCGCTGCTGCGCATGACGTTCGACTGGCACGACAACGAGTTCGACATGCTGGGCTACATGGGCAAGCGCATGGAGACCGTGGCCAAGGCCATGAATCCCGAAAAGCACTTCGTGGCCGTGCGCAAGAAGGGAGCGCGCTACGACACGCGCGTCTACCAGAGCACGCACAACACGGGCGGCGCCATCATGGGCTCCAATCCGAAGGAAAGCGTGGTCAACAAGTACCTGCAGAGCTGGGATGTTCCCAACGTGTTCGTGATGGGCGCCTGCGTGTTCCCGCAGAACATGGGGTACAACCCGACCGGCCTGGTCGGCGCCTTGGCCTACTGGGCCGCGCAGGCGATCCGCGACCAGTACCTGAAGAACCCCGGCCCGCTGGTCCAGGCCTAAAGGAGACGGAACAATGATTAAGCAGACCATTGTTGCGGCCGTCTCGGCCTTGTCGGCCCTGGTTGCCAGCGCGGCGTTCGCGGCGGACGGCACGCCCGCATCGGCCGATGCGCAGATGATCAAGCAGGGTGAGTACCTGTCGCGCGCCGGCGACTGTATCGCCTGCCACACGGCCTCGGGCGGCAAGCCCTTCGCCGGCGGCCTCGGGATCGATTCGCCGCTGGGCATGATCTATTCCACGAACATCACGCCGGACAAGGAAACGGGCATCGGCGGCTATTCGTACGAGGACTTCGACCGGGCCGTGCGCCACGGCGTTGCCAAGGACGGACACTCGCTGTACCCGGCCATGCCTTACACCGCCTACGCCAACGTCACGCCCGACGACGTCAAGGCCCTGTATGCCTACTTCATGCATGGGGTCGAACCCGTGAAGCAGGAAAACAAGGACACCGATATCGTCTGGCCGATGTCGATGCGCTGGCCGCTGACCGTGTGGCGCTGGGTGTTTGCGCCCGACGTCGTGACGGCGCCCGTCACCATCGACGCCAGCGGGGCGGACAAGCAGGCGTTGCTGCGCGGCCGCTACCTCGTAGAAGGTCTGGGCCATTGCAGCACCTGCCACACGCCGCGCGGCGTGGCGTTGCAGGAAAAGGCGCTGACCGACGCGGACGGCTCGGCCTTCCTGTCCGGCGGCGTGGTGGAAGGCTGGCTGGCCAAGAACCTGCGCGGCGACGCCACCGATGGACTGGGCAACTGGAGCAAGGAAGACATCACGACCTTCCTGAAGTCCGGCCGCAACGCTCACTCCGCGGCGTTCGGCGGCATGGCCCAGGTGGTCGAGGAAAGCACTCAGCACCTGACCGACGACGACCTGAACGCCATCGCGGTGTATCTGAAGAGCCTGCCGCCGGTGAACAAGGACGCCACCAAGCCGCTGGCCTACGACGAGTCCGTGGCGCAAGCGCTGCGTACCGGCAAGGACAAGAGCGACGGCGCGATGGCCTTCCTGAACAACTGCGCGGCCTGCCACCGCAGCACGGGCAAGGGTTACACCGAGACCTTCCCGCAGCTGGCATTGAGCTCGACGGTGAACTCGGCCGACCCGGCCTCGCTGATCCACATCGTGCTCAAGGGCGCGCAGATGCCGGGCACGACGTCGGCGCCGACCGCGTACGCGATGCCGGGCTTCGACTGGCGCATGACCGATAAGGAAGTCGCCGACGTGGTGAGCTTCGTGCGGTCGAGCTGGGGCAACAAGGGCGCTGCTGTCACGGCGTCCGACGTGGCGAAGGTCCGCAATGAGATCGGTGCGGCGCCTCAGCCGGCGCGCGCGCAGTAATCTGACGTTGTCGTGATCGACGGTGCCGCCGGGTGACCGGCGGGGCGCAAACGGCGCCGGAGAGCACAGGCTTTCCGGCGCCGTTTTTCATGCGCCGTCAGGTGGGTGGGTTGACAAGCCGCGGACGTAAGCGCAAGCTGCACTTCATGTCCCGGTCCCATGCGCCTTTCGCCTTGATTATTGCCACCATCGGTTTGATGGTGGGTTAGCGCGCTTCTCGGACATCGCTACACAAACCCGCCAAGAGGCGGGTTTGTCGTTTCCGCCTCCTGGTTTTTGACAGGAGTTTCCGCATGCCTTCCCCTGAAACCGCCAACGCCGCCACCCAGCCCATGCTGCACTTCCTGTGCGGCAAGATCGGCGCGGGTAAATCCACGCTGGCCGCCAAGCTTGCCTCGCAGCCGCAAACGCTGTTGCTCAGCGAAGACCGCTGGCTGGCGGCGCTGTATCCCGGAGAGATCGTGGATGTAGCGGATTATGGGCGCTGCGCCAGCCGGTTGCGGAACGCGATGGGCGATCACGTCGCCGCTTTGGTAGGCGCGGGGCTGTCGGTGGTGCTGGATTTTCCTGCGAACACGCGGCGCAGCCGCGAGTGGCTGCGCGCCGTAGCCGACGAGGCGGGGTGTCCTCACACGCTGCATTACCTGGATGTGCCGGATGCGGTCTGCAAGGCCAGGCTCCGCGTCCGCAACGCCTCAGGCGCCCATCCCTTTACCACCAGCGACGACGAATATGACGCCATCACGGCGTATTTCGTCGAGCCGGACGCAGGGGAGGGGCTGGTTATCGCCCGGCATACCTGGGAAAGTGGCGCCGGCGGCCCGCCTGCTATCATTACTGGATAAATAACCAGTTAGACCGGCCGCCGCCGATGTTGCCCCCGCACCGTTACTACTACCTGCACAATTTCCAGCGCGCGCTGGCGTGGGTCTCCGACCGATACGCCGACCTGCTGGACGAAGACGATTGCCGCTTCCTGGCGGATTTCGCCGCCTTGCCGCAGCCGTCGCGGGCATTGATGGTGCGCATGCTGATGCGGCGCGGGCCGTGGTTCCGGGCCAGCCGGCTGGCGTACGACGAGATTCCGGCCATCGAAGACGCTGCCGGGTCGCTGGAAGCACTGGGATGGCTCGACGCGCGGGCGCCGATGTCGCTGGACGAACTGTTTGCGTTGTTGACGAAGCCCGAGCTTTGCCGCGTGTTCGCATCGCATGCGGCAGCCAGGCCGGGCGTGCGCAAGGCGGACATGCTCGAGACCCTGCGGGCCGAGCTCCCGGACACCCGGCCGTTCGGCGTCTGGCACCCGGATTGCGTCGAAGGCGTCTGGCGCTTCATGGTGGCGGAACGCTGCGAACGTCTGCGCCTGATGTTCTTCGGCAATCTGCATCAGGATTGGTCGGAATTCGTCCTGGCCGACCTGGGCGTGTTCCAGTACGAAACGGTGCCGTTCGACGCGGCGTCGCGGGCGTTCCAGACGCGGGCGGACGTGGACTGCTATCTGGCCTTGCACGCGTGCCGGCAGGCGCTGGATGAAGGTGCGGGCGTGGACGTCCTGCTGCGGGCGGCAGAGGACTGCGTCAGCGGCAATGCCTGGCTGGAGAAGCGCCGGGCGAAGGTGTTGCTGCGCATAGGACAGGCCTGCGAGCGGGCGCAGGACTGGGAATCGGCCCAGCGGGTCTACGCGGTCTGTGACTATCCCGGCGCCCGGCATCGCCGCATCCGGGTGTATGAACGGATGCAGCGGTTCGAGGACGCGATGGCCTTGGCCTTGCAGGCTAGCGGCGCGCCGGAGAGCGAAGAGGAGGGCCAGCGCGTGGCGCGCATGATGCCGCGGCTGCGGCGCGGGCTGGGGCAGGG
>DALZRX010000008.1:2529-29377 GCA_032015805.1 Achromobacter sp. | reverse complement strand
GCTGCGCCGTGGCGGGGTGTATGGACTGGCGGTCCTCGCAGGGCTCGTCGCCGCTTGGGCCGTGCGAGAGCACGTTCAGCAGCGCGTGCAGGCGCTGGAGGCCGAAGCGCACACGCCGCTCGTCAGCCGTCTCGTGGCGGCCTACGACCTGCCGGCCGGCACGTTGCTCGAAGAGATGCATCTGGCCGTGCGCCAGATTCCTCAGCCGTGGGCGCCGGGCGCCAGCGTTGATCCCATGGAGTTGAGCAGTGTGATCGGCGCGACGCTTCTCGCTGAGGTTGCGCATGGCGAACCTTTGCTGAGAAGTTTCATGACCTTGGATGCGCCGCAGCCTTCGTTGGCCGCGCGGCTCCGTGCTGGCCAGCGTGCCCTCACGGTGGCCGCCACGGATCTGGGCGGCCTTGCGGACATGTTGAGGGCCGGCGATGCGATCGATATCTACGTGACCTTCAATCATCGCCAGCGTGACCTCACCGTTCCGGTGCTGCAAAGCATGCGCGTCTTGACCATCGGAAGCGAGGAAGGCGCAGGCAATGTCACCTTGGCCGCAACGCCGGACGAAGCCATGCGCTTCATCGCCGCGCGGCAGGCCGGGGTGTTGACCGCGATGTTGCGTCATCGTGATGACGATGCATCCGTCAATCAGGCTCCGCAGAGCGATCTGGCGTCGCTGATCGGATTGGACGCTGAACCCAAACCCGCGCCCGGCGTCGCCATCCTCTATGGCGACCGCCTGGACGCGCGGACAAGCTTTGATGCGGACCTGCAATGACTCGAATCAAGACATTCTTGGCGATAGCGCTTTGCCTGCTTTGCTTTCCTGCCTGGTCCGACACCCAGACGCTTGAACTGCAGGTCGGAGAGACCCGCGTTTTACCGCATCCAGGCGTGAGGCGAGTAGCGATCGGCAATAGCCAGGTGGTCAGCGCCGTCGCGGCGGAAGGCCGCGAGGTTGTGGTGTTCGCGCGGGCGGAAGGCGTGTCCTCCGTGCATGTATGGGCGGGCCGTGATCGCATTGCGGCATACGAACTGCGCGTGGTCCCCGCTGGCACGGCCCGCTTGCGCGACGAAGTCCAAAGTCTGCTTTCCCGCATTCCTGGGGCACGCAGCTCAAACGTCGGCGGGCGCATCCTGATCGAGGGTGACGATCTTTCCGATGATGACCGCGCGCGCATTGCTGCGTTGGCGGATCGGTATCCGGACGTGGTGGATTTCACCGGCCAGGTGGGTTGGGACCGCATGGTGCTGCTTGATGTCCAGGTGGTCGAAATACCCACATCGAGGCTGCAGGAGTTCGGCGTGCGCTGGGATGGCATGACGCAAGGCGGCGTCAACGCGGGGTTGGCATGGGATGGCGGATCGCGTGGACGCATGACCCGTCCTGGCGAGCAGATCATCGAGACTGTGGCGCCGCTCTCGTCCGCGGCGGGCTACTTCGGCGTCAATGCCTTGCTCTCGGCACGTATTGCCGCGCTGGCGCAAACCGGCGAAGCGATCATGCTTGCGCAACCGCAGCTTCTCGCGCGCAGTGGCGCCAGTGCGACGTTTCTTGCCGGCGGGGAGGTGCCGTATGCGTCCACCGACGCGAACGGCAACCCGACCACGCTCTTCAAGCCCTATGGTGTTTCGCTGAACATAACGCCACGGATCGACCGCAACGGGGTCATCCGGTCGTTGATCGAGGTGGAGGCCAGCTCGGTCGACACCTCGCTGAACCTGCCCGGCGGTCCCGCGCTGCGAACTCGCCGCGCGTCAACCGAATTCAATGTGCGGTCCGGCAACACCCTGGTAATCGGCGGGTTTCTCTCACGTGAGCAAGGCACCGACGTCAGCGGCCTGCCGGGCCTGCGGGACATTCCCATCCTGGGCGCTTTGTTTTCCTCCACCCGATATCAACGGCGGGAGACCGAATTGGCGATCTTCGTGACGCCAAAGATCGTGTCGCAGAGCGAGCCAGCCATGGCTGACCGCGTGCGTCGCGGTCGCGAGGCGCTGCAGGCGGCATTTCCTGATCCCCCTCGCTTGGGTACGGCCGTGCCCACGGATGCGGCGGGGTGGGATCCCTATTCCGGTGCGGGCTCGCAGTGGGCCGGACGGCCGTCCAATGCCAGTTCGACGTTGGTGGAGGAGCGAGATGCTCAACATTGAACTGACATTCGAGGATGCCGCCAAGCAGCACCACGAGCTGCCTGCGCCGGTGCTAATCGGTAGAGGCGTCCATTGCGCACTGCGGATTGCCAACTGGAGAGTCGGGCGCCAGCACGCCCGCCTTCTGCGCGAGGAAGGCGTCCTCATATTGGAAGATCTGGGCACGCTGGCAGGCACGATGGTCAACGGCGCAAGGGTGGTGCGGCACGCACCGGTGCTGCCCAACGACGAGATCCTGATCGGGCCTTGCAGGCTGCGCGTAACGGTGGCGAACTCTGCGGCGATGTCGGCCAGTGACGCCCCAGATGCCGCGCCGCCGGACCCGGCTTTCACCACTCAGACGTCAACGGCAGGTCATTGCGGCGTCGCGCCACCGGCCATGCCGTCATCGACACAGCATCGGCTGCATGATCGACGCCGCCTGCATGCGGCCTTGCTGAATGCGCTGGACCTTCGGCGCCGCGACGTGGCCGGGATGAGCGACGGCATGCTTCGCGCAGAGGCCGAGCGGTTGCTGATGCACATTGTGGACACGGATGCGGACCTGCCACCGGACGCGGACAAGGCGGCGCTCTGCCGCGAGGTGCTAGACGAAGCGGTGGGTCTTGGGCCGTTGGAACCCTTGCTGGCAGCCCCGGACATCACGGAAATCATGGTCAATCGCTACGACGAAATCTACGTCGAGCGCGCGGGCCGATTATGGCGTCAGCAGGCGGGCTTCACCAGCGAGCAATCGGTGCGCTGGGTGATCGAACGCATCGTGACACCGTTGGGCCGTCGCATCGACGAAAGTTCGCCGATGGTGGACGCGCGGCTACCGGACGGATCGCGCGTGCACGCCGTCATTCCGCCGGTGGCGATGAAGGGCGCCAGCCTGACCATACGAAAATTTCCGCAGCGGCTGCCGCAGATGGCCGATCTGATTGCGCTCGGCGCGCTGAGCGATGCGATGTCGCAATTTCTGGCGCTATGCGTGAGGATGCGCAAGAACCTGGTTGTGTCGGGCGGGACCGGGGCCGGCAAGACAACACTGCTGAACATCCTGTCGAATGAGATTCCCGATGGCGAGCGCGTGGTCACCATCGAAGACGCGGCAGAGCTGCGGCTGAACCACGCGCATCTGGTCGCACTTGAGGCGCGACCGGCGAACCAGGAGGGCAGGGGCCGAATCGACATCCGCGAACTCGTACGCAACGCGCTGCGCATGCGGCCCGACCGCATCGTCGTGGGCGAATGCCGTGGCGCCGAGGCGTTCGACATGCTGACCGCCATGAATACGGGTCACGAAGGTTCGCTGACCACGCTGCACGCCAACACCCCGCGGGATGCGTTGGCCCGCCTTGAAGCCATGATCCTCATGGCGGGGCTGGACCTGCCGCTGGCGGCTGTCCGCGAGCACATCGCCGCGAGCGTCGACGTAATCGTGCAGCAGGCAAGGCTGGGGGACGGGCGCCGTATCGTGACCTCCATTGTGGAGGTGGCCGGCATGGAAAGCGGCCGCATTCAGTTGCAGGAGTTGTTTGGTTTCGATCGTACCCGGGGTTTCCGGGGATGCGGCGCGCCGCCCGGCTTCGCGCAGGTATGGGCGGAAAAGGGCGTGGTCCTCGATCCGGACTGGTTTTCGGATGCGGTGGCTCGCGCGCCGGCGTCGGCATCCTTTACACAGGGATTGACATGATATGGCTGGCGGCAGCCGCGGCCATGTTGTGCGCAGGCCTCCTTGCGTGGCGCGCTCAAAGTTGGTTCGCACCCGCGCTTCGGCGATACCGAGAGGTCTACACGCAGGATGCGGGCGTCCGGTTGAGCGAAGTTTTCCTCTTCGTCGACCCGGGCCAATTGTGGGTGGGCGCCGTAGGTTGCAGCGTGGTCGCGGCGGTGGCCGCATTTGCGGCCACCGGTAACGGGCCGATAGCGGCCTTGTGTGCATTTGCGGCCTTGCGCATGCCGCGGATGGTGGTTGAAGGGCTGCGGCGCAGGCGCGCACGGCGCTTTGAAGCGCAATTGCCAATGGCGCTATTGATGCTGGCTTCCGCGTTGCGGGCTGGCGTGGCCATGACGACCGGATTGCGGCATGTCGTCGACCAGAGCACCGCGCCGTTGGCCCAGGAATTCGGTTTGATGCTGCGCGAACAGCGCCTGGGCGTGCCCTGGGATGCCGCACTCGACAATCTGCTGGCCAGAATGCCGGCCGATTCGACATCGCTGGTCGTGGCTTCGATGCGCATCGCAGCAAAAACCGGCGGCAATCTGGCGGAAGCACTGGAAAGCATCGCGCAGACATTGCGGGTCCGCCTCCAGTTGCAGGCGAAGCTGCTGGCGTTGACCTCGCAAGGACGGCTGCAGGCCTGGATCGTGGGCGCGCTGCCCTTGTTGCTCCTGGCAGCGCTCGATCGGCTGGAACCGGAAATCATGGGGCTGTTGTGGCACACGCCGATGGGGTGGGGCGTGCTGGCAATCGTGGCAGTCCTGGAGACAGCCGGTGTGTTGCTGATCCGGCGGATCATGCGGATCGATATCTGAAGGGAGGGGGGATGTGGCTTTACTTGAGCATGATGGCGACGGCGGCGGGGACGGCGTGCCTTGCGTGGATGCTGTTGAGTCCCTTGTTGACGGAGAAACCAGAGACGTCGCACGCCATGCCGTGGTGGTGGCGCGTCGCCTGGCCCTGGATTGCTGCCGTGGCGCCGTTGGCAGGGCCGTTGTGCACATGGCGCTGGCGGCTTCGGCTGACTCGGGCCATAGAACGGGCTGCGTTGCCGAGGGGCGTTGACTATGCCCACGTCGCGGCGCTGTGCGGTAGTGCGGCCATCGCTGCCGGAGGCTTGGTGGCCGCCGGGGCGGTTGCGCTGGCACCGCCGGGCTCTACGTCGTGGATGCCCTGGGCGGGCGCGGCAGCGCTGGCCGCGGGTGTGGCGCCGACGTTCTGGCTGAAGGGCATTGGCACGCAGCGCCGTCTCGCCATCGAACGGGATCTTCCATTCGTGTTCGACATGATGACGTTGTGCGTCGAAGCCGGATTGAGCGTGCAAGGTGCGCTGCAATTGGCGGCGCAAAGCGGGCCGCCCGGCGTGCTGCGCGACGCGCTGGCGGATGCGCTGGCCGAGATGCGGACGGGGGTTTCCAGAACAGCCGCCATCAAGACTTTGGCCGAGCGCAGCAACAGCCCCCTGGCGCGCAACTGGGCGGCCGCCCTGGCGCAGGCTGAAGCGCTCGGGGCCAGTCTGGGGCCGGTCTTGCGCGCGCAAGCGGCGCAGTGCCGCAGCGACCGGCACACGCGGGCCGAACAACTGGCCATGCAGGCGCCGGTGAAGATGCTGCTGCCTTTGATAGGTTGCATCTTTCCCTGCACGTTCATCGTGCTGGCGTTTCCCATAGCGGTCCAGTTGCTGCAAAGTGTGCAATGAGCCGCGCCATGCCATCGCATAAAGGGCGCCTGAGGTTGCTGAGGGTGTCGCACTGGTGGGGGCGAATGCGTGGATTGCTGGGGCACGCCCCGCCAGGACCGCGGACAGGCGTGTTGTTGGCGCCCTGTGCCGCGGTTCACACCTTTGGCATGCGTTACGCCATCGACGTGGCGTTCATCGGCCGGGATGGCCGGGTGGTGGGATTGCGCCGGGCGCTCGCGCCCGGGCGGGTGGCGCTATGCCTGCGCGCTGTTGCCGTTGTCGAGATGCGAGCTGGCGTTATTGATGCCGAATACGGAGGTGTATGCAGGATAGAAGCTGCAGTACAGGACGCCGCCCGCCGCAATATTGAACGGAATCTGCAGTGTGCCGGCCATCTGGGGCGACAATCCGAGGGCGACCAGCAGTCCGGCGCACAGGTCAATGAACAGGAACACCATGATCCAGCAGATGCCGTACACCATGAATGGCAGTTTGTTCCGCCAGCATGCGATACCGGAGAAGAACAGGGCCTGCGTCAGGCGCAATCCATGCCAGGCCACCAGCACGGGGGCGTGCCAGAACAGCGCTGCGATCACCACATAGCAGATCGCGAACAACATCAGGGGCATCGCCATGGCCGACAGGATGGGCTCCATGCTTTTTTCGACCGAGGCGATACGCATGCCTTCCATCATGGCGTCGGAGAAGGGCAGGAAGATGGCCAAGCCCATTACGAGGCAAAGTCCCGCATACAGCACGCCCATCAGGAACAGCTTGCGGAACACGCCTGGCTGTTTGAGCGGTTTGCCCCACATCGACGGCAGCATGACGCGATCGGCCTCGACATGCTTGCACGCGGAGAGCGTCATCAGGGTGATGATCGGCATCAGGGCCACGACAAGCATCGGGCCCACCGGCGGCGTTGCGGAAGCGAAGACGACGAGCAGGCTGATAGCCATGGCCCAGGTGAACATGGCCAGGGGCTGCTTGCGGAACAGACGGAAACCGTCACGGACCCAAAGCCAGCCGGACGTCGCGGGTAGAAATGCTGCTTGCATGGCTCTCTGAAGGAGGATTTCTCTCAAAAGGGGGGCGCTGTTCCCATTATGGGGGGCGTAGCGGTTACGGCAAGGCGGGCAGTTCCGGGCGGTGGCGTGCTTGCAACACTCTTTCGAAGTGGCGCGGGTCGTGCGGCTTGAGCGTCTGTGCCGGTCGTGGCAGGAAGAAGTCGTACAGCCGGGACAGCCAGAATCGCAGCGCTGCCGCCCTCAGCATCAGGGGCCAGACTTCGCGCTCGGCGTCGGTGAAGGGGCGCACCGCCGCGTAGGCGGCCAGCCAGGCCTGCACCAGTTCGGGGATGAATTCGCCCGTGTCGCGCTCGATGCACCAGTCGTTGACACTGACTGCCACGTCGAACAGCCAGGTGTCGCAGCCCGCGAAATAGAAGTCGATGATGCCGCCCATGAGCGGATCCTCGAAGGTGCCCGCGAACAGGACGTTGTCCCGGAACAGGTCGCAGTGCGCAGGTCCCGTCTGCAAGGCCTGCCAGGCGGGTGTCTTGATGGCCGCCTGCTGCGCGGCCAGTTCGGACGTCAGTAGTTCAGCCTGAACCGGGCTGAGGAAGGGCATGACCTTGGGCGCGGTTTCCAGCCACCACGACAGACCGCGCAGGTTCGGCTGGCGAATCGGAAAGTCCTGTGCCGCAACGTGTGCCCGTGCGAGGGTGGCGCCAGCCAGGGCGCAGTGGGCGGGGCCGGGGGCCGGCTCATAGCCGCCGGGCAGGCGCGACACAATCGCGCACGGCTTGCCGTGCAGCGTGGTCAAGCGCGTGCCGTCGCGCAAGGTCTGGGGCTGAGGCACCGGGATGCCACGTTCCGCCAGGTGATACATCAGTTCAATATAAAAGGGCAATTGGGCCTGAGTCAGCACCTCAAACAGCGTCAAGACATATTCGCCGCGCGTCGTGTACAGAAAATAATTGGTGTTTTCGATACCCGCCGTAATGCCTCGAAGCGAGACAAACTCGCCCAGATCGAAATGCGCCAGCAGGGCGCGCGCGTCGTCGTCGGATACGGAGGTGAATACGGCCATGGATCTTCGGTGTAAAGGGTTAACGGCGGCGCGCACGGGCGCGTAGGGTCGCCGGCGCCGCAATTTTAGACCACATGGCGGGTGGCCTCGGGCAGCGGTTCCACAGGAGCCGCTGGGCGCGTCGGGCGCAATCTCGCCAAGCACCGTAAAATACCGCATCCCCTTGTTTTGTAGAGTGATTCTTGGACTCCCCCGACTGGCGGCTTTGCGTCGCCCCGATGATTGACGTCACTGACCGCCATTGCCGGTACTTTCACCGGCTGCTGGCCCCGCGTGCCCGTCTGTACACCGAAATGATCACTACCGGTGCGCTTTTGCACGGCAACGTGGAGCGCCACCTGGACTTTGACGAGGCCGAGCACCCCGTGGCCCTGCAGTTGGGCGGCAGCGAGCCGGAGGCGCTGGCGCACGCTGCCAGGCTCGGCAAACAATGGGGCTACGACGAAATCAACCTCAATTGCGGATGCCCGTCCGAGCGGGTTCAGAAGGGCGCCTTTGGCGCCTGCCTGATGGCCGAGCCGGCGCTCGTGGCGGACTGCATGAAAGCCATGCAGGATGCCGTGGACATTCCCGTCACGGTCAAGCACCGCCTGGGCTTGGACTACGACGAATCCTATGAATTCGTTCGGGATTTTGTTGGCAAGATCTACGACACCGGCTGCCGGGTGTTCATCGCGCATGCCCGCAATGCGGTCCTCAAGGGCTTGTCGCCCAAGGACAACCGCGAAATCCCGCCCTTGCGCTATGACGTCGTTGCGCAACTGAAACGCGATTTCCCCGATTGCACGTTCGTGCTCAATGGTGGGCTGGCCGATGCCGGGCAGTCGGTGCAGGCAGCGGAAGCCTTTGACGGGGTGATGCTGGGGCGCGCCGCCTGGCACACGCCGCGGGTGTTGTCTGAGGTGTCACTGCAGTTGTGGCCGTCGGTGCGGTTGCCCAGTGATGCTCAGGTGGTGGACGCCATGACGGAATACGCTGCGCGGCAGGTCGCCCGGGGCGTGCCGCTGCGGGTCATGACGCGCCCGATGTTGGGCTTGGTGAACGGTCAATCCGGTGCGCGGCGGTGGCGGCGGATGCTGTCGGATCCGGCCCTGCTGGCCGCGAACAATCCGGAACTGATCTATGACGCCTGGCGCAGCCAGCGTCATGCGCCGGGCGCACGGGATGTCGCGCGCGAGGCCGCACCGGCCGGGATGTGATCCGCGGCCGGCGCTGCAACGGCGCCGGCGCAATCAGGATTGAGCGGGTTCCGCGTTTTCGGCGGGCCAGTCCCGAATGTAGGCCTTCAGCATGTTGTTTTCGAACTGCTGGGCCGCGACGATGGCCTGCGCCATGTCATAGAACGAAATCACGCCCATCAGGGTCGGACCGTCCATGACGGGGATATAACGGGCGTGCTTTTCCAGCATCAGGCGCTGGACTTCGTCGGCGCTGGTGTTGGGCGAAACGCTGACCGGCGCGTCGTCCATGATCGAGCGGATGGTCGTATCGCCGGCGCCGCCATGCGCATGCATGTGGCGGATGATTTCGCGGAACGTGAGCATGCCGGTCAGGGTGCCGAATTCCATGATGACCAGCGACCCTATGTCCTGCTCGCTCATGGTTTGCACGGCCTGGGCCACGGGCATGTCCGGCGACGCCGTATAGAGCGTATCGCCCTTGACGCGCAAAATCTCACTGACCTTCAACATCGGTATCTCCTGGGGCGTACTGCGCCCAATGCTTTGCTATTTCTTGTTCGCTTCCAGTTGCAGCACCGGGGCGACTCCATTTGCGGTATTTTGCGCTTCTCCGCAGAGTTCTTCCAGCGTTGGCGTGGTTTGCGGCGAATTTAAGGAGGACGCCACGCGCAGAATGTCGGGGTCATTGCGCACGCGGGGCTGGCTTCGATCCAGCAGGAAGCGGTCCAGGACCGGCGCCAGGGAAGTTTCGCGCGCGTCGCATGTCAGCATCCAGTTGTCCTCGGGGCTGCGGGTTGCGAGACCCATCGCGCTCAGCGTTTCCAGGACTTCATTCAGTTCGTCCTGGTGCAGCCGCAACTGCGAGGCCAGCGTGTTTGGCGCCATCCCGCCCGGGGTTGAAAGCTGCGCCTTGCGCAGCGCGCGCAGGGCGTCCAACGCGTCGACGAACGAGGCCCCGGGATAGCGGTTGATGTGCCAGCGGCCCAGCCGGATCAGCGGCGCGCTGGAGGCGAGCGTCGCGCCCAGCAACACCGCCAGCCAGGACAGGTAGATCCAGAGCAGGAAGATCGGGAGGGTGGCGAACGCGCCGTAGATGACCGTATAGGTGGGAAACCGCGTCAGGTAAAAGGCGAACGCGGACTTCATGATTTCCAGCACGATGGCCGTGACGCAGCCCCCGATGAGCGCGTCGCGCCACAACACGTCGCGGTTCGGCACGACGACAAAAAGCGCCGCGAATCCCAGGCCGGTGAGCACCAGCGGAATGAACGAGATGGCGACGCTGATGACTTCGGGCACGTCCTTGATGAGCCCCAGCGATTCTCGGGCCACGAACGAAGTCGCCCACAGGCTGGCGCCCGCCAGGACCGGCCCCAGTGTGATGATTGCCCAGTACACCAGCGCCCGTTGCGGCAGGGGACGCTGGCGCGAGACGCGCCAGATGTCGTTGAAGGCCTGGTCGATCGTCATGATCAGCAGCAGCGAGGTGACCAGCAGGAATGCCCCGCCGATGGCGGTCAGGCGCGATGCCTGGTGGGCAAACTGGTTCAGGTAGTCCATGATGTTGTCCGACACGGACGGCGGCATCAGGCTGGTCGTGAGGAAGTTCTCGAGCGCGACCCGGAATTCCTGGAAAACGGGAAAAGCGGTGAACAGCGACAGCACCACCGCAAGCATGGGAACGATCGCCAGGACTGTGGTGAACGTAAGGCTGGACGCGACCTGCAGCAGCTTTTCTTCGTTGGCGCGTTGCACGACAAAACGAAATACACGTCCGGTCCTCGCGACCCGTGAAATGCGCGAGGTTGGTCGTTCTTTGACCGCCGGCGTAGCGGCGGCGGGCTCGGCGGGGCGATTCATCAGGCGATAATAGCAGCATGAATCCCGAACTCAACCCCCGCTTGCGCCTCGTGGCGTCGGTTTCATTGTTTGCCCTGATCGTGCTGTGCGTCGCATGGGAAACCGTGGTGGCGCCGGTGCGGCCGGGCGGTTCCTGGATGTTGCTCAAAGCCCTGCCGCTGGCGTTTCCGCTGCGCGGCATCGTGCGCGGCAATCTCTATACTTACCAGTGGGCTGCCATGCTGTCGCTGCTGTATCTGATGGAAGGCGTGGTACGCGCCATGTCCGATCCGGCGCCGCTGTCCGTCCTGATGGCGTGGGGTGAGATCATCCTGTCCACCACGTTTTTCCTGAGCGCCATCTTCTATGTACGGCCCGCCAAACGAGCCGCCCGGAGTCAACGCGCATGAATGCCCAGTCCCTTTCCGAACTGCAAGCCATCAACTCGTTTGCGGCCCTGCCCGAGGACTTCTACACCCGGCTGGCGCCGCGTGGGCTGAACAACCCCCGGCTGCTGCACGCCAACGAGCAGGCAGCCGCCCTGATCGGGCTGGATCCGTCGGTTTTGGCCTCCCCCGAATTCCTGCAGGTCTTTTCCGGCGCCCGGCCATTGCCGGGCGGCGACACGCTTGCCGCCGTTTATAGCGGCCACCAGTTCGGGGTTTGGGCCGGGCAACTCGGTGACGGGCGCGCCCATCTGCTGGGCGAAGTCCAAGGGCCCGCGGGCGCCTGGGAGCTGCAGCTCAAAGGCTCCGGGATGACGCCGTACTCGCGAATGGGCGATGGCCGGGCCGTGCTGCGCTCGTCCGTGCGCGAGTACCTGGCCAGCGAGGCGATGTACGGGCTGGGCGTGCCGACCACGCGCGCCCTGGCGCTGGTCGTATCCGATGACCCCGTCATGCGCGAGACCGTCGAGACCGCGGCGATCGCGACCCGGATGTCGCCCAGTTTTGTCAGGTTTGGCTCATTCGAGCATTGGTCGTCCCGCCGCCAGCCCGACATGCTGAAAACGCTGGCCGATTATGTGATCGACCGTTTTTACCCCGGCTGCCGTGACGTGCAGGCCGGGGACGCGACGTCCGATATGGCTCCGTATGTGAACCTGCTGCGGGAAGTTACCCGGCGCACGGCATTGCTGATGGCGGATTGGCAGGCGGTCGGGTTTTGCCATGGCGTCATGAATACCGACAATATGTCCATTCTGGGGCTGACGCTGGATTACGGGCCTTATGGTTTCATGGACGGCTTCCGGCTCGGGCATATTTGCAACCATTCGGATGCCGAGGGGCGATATTCCTGGAATCGGCAGCCTTCCGTGGCCCTTTGGAATCTGTATCGTCTCGGGGGCAGTTTGCACCTGCTGGTGCAGGATGCCGACGCGCTACGTGCGGTGTTGGACGAATTCGAAGCCATTTTCACGCGCGCCTTCCACGACCGGATGGGCGCCAAAATGGGATTGACCGCGTGGCGGCCCGAGGATGAGGCGTTGCTGGACGATCTGCTCAAACTGATGGACGCGAACCAGGCGGATTTCACGTTGACGTGGCGGCGGCTGGCCGACGCGGTGGAAGGGCGCCGCGGCGGCTTTGAGGATTTGTTCATCGATCGGCCGGCGGCCGGCGCCTGGCTCGACCGGTTGCTGGCCCGCCACGCGCACGAGGGACGCACCGCCCGGGAAACGGCCGCCGCGATGAATCGTGTGAATCCGCTTTACGTGCTGCGCAATCACCTGGCCGAAGATGCGATTCGCGCCGCCAAGGCCGGCGACGCCAGCGAAATCGAGACCCTCATGAAACTGCTGCGCAACCCCTTCGTGGCACAGGACGGTTATGAACGTTATGCCGGCTTGCCGCCGGATTGGGCCGGTGGAATTGAAGTTAGTTGTTCGTCTTGAAGACGGTTTTGCGATATCGTCATCGGCATTATTCACAAAATCTCGCCAGAATTAAGAAAAAACCTCGGCAAAAATGTGAAATATCGCCGTTTTTTTCATTGCAATGATTCGTTTCCATTGTAAAAGTCGTAAGATTGCCGGCTCCGGGGCATTTTTCCTGAGTTCGCGCTCCAGAGGTATTTGTCGACAATTTCAATGTAAAGCACTCTGAATATGCCTGGTGCAGATGGTTTGCTATGTATAGGTCTGCTTGAGGACGACGCCGACTTCCGCGAGGAGTTGGCGCTGGGCTTGGGCGGCTACGGCTTTCGCGTGGCATTTGCTTGTGACAATGCAGTCGCGTTCTACCGCCGATTGCAGGAACAGCCGTGCGACATCGTCATCCTCGATGCCCATCTTCCCGGTGAAGACGGCTTTTCCGTCGCAACCCGCCTACGCGCTTTAAGCCCGGTGGGCATCGTAATGCTCACGGGCCGCAGCGCCCTTGAGGACCGTGTCCGGGGTCTGGAAGGCGGCGCCGACGTCTACATGACCAAGCCTGTGGACCTGCTGGAACTCAGCTCCGTCATTCGCAGCCTGGCGCGCCGCATGCGGCTGGCCAAGGCGCCGCGCCCGGCCGATGCCGAAACGCGCGCCTCGGCGGACACCAACTGGTCCCTGCAGGACGGCGGCTGGATACTGGTCGCGCCGGACGGGGCGTCGTTGCACCTGAGCGCTCAAGAAAGAACATTCCTGGTTGCCCTGATGGATGCCGCAGGCAGCGCCGTCAGCCGCCAGGCGCTGGCTGAACTCTTTCTGCCGGACAGCCCCGGTGGCTTTGAATTGCGACGCATCGATGTGCTGGTGAGCCGCTTGCGCGCCAAGGCGCAAAGTGCCGGCCTCAAGCTGCCGGTATTGTCGGTGCGCGGCCAGGGCTACGTGTTCGCCGCCTGATCCGGCCCGAGGCCCGCGCGGCGCCTAGGCCGCCGGGCCGTTGGTGGGCAGGGTGACCACAAAGCGCGTGCCCACGCCCACCTTGCTCTGCATGATCAGCGAACCGCCCTGGCTCTGGCAGATGCGCCGGGCCAGATACAGCCCGATCCCCATGCCCTGGGTTTCCCGATGCGCGGACCGCCGAAAGCGTGGCTCGAAGATGCGGGCCTGTTCTTCTTCTCCAATACCAGGTCCGCGATCCACGACGGCGGTCCAGGTCATGGGCGTGTCGCCCACGCGGGTGTGACCCGTTTCGATTCGCACGGGCTCGTTGGCCGGCGAATACTTGATGGCGTTATGGATCAGGTTGCGTACGACGACACTTGTGAGCGGCCGGTCGCAGAAGACCGGCTGCGGTGCTTGCGCTTCCAGCACCAGCGCATGCGCCGTGTCCGGCCGCATGGCGTTCACCACGTCCCGCACCAGTTCGGCCATGTCGGTTTGTTCGCCGCGCGGACTCCAGGCGTGTTCCTCGAGGCGATCCTGATTCAACAATTGGTCCATCAGTTCGGTCATGCGTGCGACCGACCGGTGAATGCGCGCAAGCCGCGTGTCCACGGTTTCGCCGCTGTCCGAGAGAATCATGTCCAGGGATTGCGCCGCGGCGCTGATCGTGGCGAGCGGCGCGCGCAACTCGTGTGAAATCAGCGCATTCATTTGCCGCTGCGTGTCCAGCGCGCCGGCAAGTTCGGCCAGCCGCAGTTCGCCCTGCGCCAGATGCTCGGCGTCCGACCCGGCTGCCGTAGCCTGGGCTGGCGCGGCATCGAAGGACGCGCGCAGCGCCAGCCAGATGAGCGTGCCGGAAACCAGCAACAGTCTCAGCACTTCGAGGCCGGCGTTCGCCGCGTCGGTTCCGCCCGCGTTCCAGGCATCGCGTCCCAGGATCCAGGCCGACGCGCCAAACGCGAGCGCCAGCGCAAGGGAGGCCGGGCGGCCAGTCCGCTGGCGGACCGCGCTTGCCAGGAACCAGAGCGCCAATGGCACGCTGAGCGTGGCGCACACGACTGCAATGGCGGCAGGCAGCACGCCGGACTCGGTTTCGTACACAAAGATCAGCGCCAGTGCCGCGACGCCGGACAGCGCAATGCTGATCCACCGGTAAACGGCGCCTATCCTTGCCGCGGTGGGCGATCCCTGCAGCATGGGAACGGTCAGGGCGAGCAGGGCGGCGAAAGAGGCGGCTTGGAGCGCGCCCGGCGGCATCAGCGCGGGCGCGGCGCGGAACAAGCCTTCGACCAGCGCGAAGGCCATGCCCGCCGCATACAAGGCGTTGCGGGTATGTGCCCAGGCCACGCCGCAAGCCAGCGCGCATGCGATCGCAATGCCGGCGGTCAGACCGGCCTGCAAGTTGTCGTAGTCGGCATTCAGATCTTGGGCCAGTGCGTGTCCCGGCCAGAAAAGGGCGCATAACAGCAGCCCCCACGCCGGCAAGACGGATGTCCGGAAGAAGCCGGGCCGGCTTGCGCGCAGGTGGCGGAAACGCCAGCGGGTGCGAAGAAACAATCCTTCCGTCAACTAGGAACCCATTGGTGATCATGCGCACGATCTTGCGCGTGGCCGGAGTTTACGACAGCCCCGCTTATCGCGCGGACGCCGATTTCCTCCAGTACGAAACGGGTGGCCGTGTCCGGCACGTCGGCCGCATAGACGGCCATGTCCAACGTCATCGCGGTCGCGACCACGGTGGCCGCCAGATGTTGGCTGCCGGGGCTATGGAGCAGACCGCTGATGAAGCTGCCACTCAATGTCACGTAGGACACCGGGAATTCATGCAGGTGTTCCATGGCGCCGAACTGCTGCGACAGCCGCGATATCCCGACTCGTCCGCCAGCGCCCGTGACGATGTCGCAGAGCTGGCGCACATCGGCGCCTTGCTCGACGAGTCCCGCCGCGTCGACTTCCAGGATGAGTCGCGTCGTCAGGCTGGGGCGGTCGTCGAGCATGCGTTCAAGGCGCGCGAAGAACGATCCCTGGGCGAGGGTGGCGAGCGATACCGGCACCGTCAGCGCGCCCTCATGGGTGAACAACCAGTCGAGTCCAAGGCGGATCGCCTGGATATCGCATTCGGCCGACAGCCCCAGGCGCACGGCCGGCGGCATGAAGATCGAGGCGGGTACGGGATCGGTGCCGGACACATCGTGCAGCGTCAGGCTGGCCTCGTGATGAAGCAGGGCGCCGGACAGGTCGCGCAGGGGCTGGGCCGACAGCGAGAAACGGTGCTGCTCCAGGGCCGTGATCAGCGCATCATGCCAACTGTATTCGCCGATGCGGGTGCTGTCGGCAGCCTGGCTCGCTGGCGTGAGCTGATCGTCATCCGCGCTTTCGGCACACATCAATGCGTGGTCCAGCCGGGCCAGAATGTCGCTCATGTTGTCGCCCGGTGCGAACGCCGCCATGGCCAGCGCCCAGCGGCACCAACCGTACTTGTCCATGGGTACGCGCAACGACCGCAACTCGCGCCGCACGCGTTCGGCCAGCACGCTGGCCTGCGGCGCGGACGTGCGCGGCAGCAGCAAGGCGAAATCCGATCCGCTGATCCGCGCGATCAATGTGCCCGGGCCGCCAAATTCCAGCACCAGCTTGCGCAGGCGGTCCGAGGACGAGCGCAGCCACTGGTCGGTGAAGGCGCGAGACAGGTGCCGGTTGATCTGTGCAAGGTCGCGTTGGCGGAACATCAGCAGATGACCGCTGGCCTCGTCGGATTTGTCGGCCAGTGCGAGCCTGAACTGGTCGACGAAATGCTTGCGGTTGGACAGCCGGGAGATCGGGTCCCGGTAGATTTCGCTTTGCAGCGATTCAATGCGGGCATTCTGTTCCTCGACCGTGGCGGCGACGCGGCGCTGCGCATCGACCAGCGCCTGGTCTACTCCGGGCACTTCGCATGAACCGGTCAACGGCGCGTCAGCGCCGGGCGCCAGCGCGCGCACGCGTTCGCAGATGTCGCGGGACGTTCGGGCCTCTATCCAGCGCACGAGGTTGGTCGCGAAAAGTACCCAGATTACGGCTGCGGCAAGCACCAGGCCGAGCACTCGGACGCCACCTTGCCACAGCGTGTCGCGAGCCAGCCGGGCATCGGCCTGCACGGTAAGCGTGCCCTTTGCTTGGCTGCCGGGGACAACAAACGGCCGGGACACCACCGGCGCTTCCACGTTTAGCCACGCGGCGCGCCAGTCGCGCTCGCGGCCCGAAGCCGCCGAACCTGCGCGGCGCTCGACACCCGTGGCATTCCCTTCGTTCGTGATATTGACCAGCGCATACAGGCCTTGTCCGAACAGTTCATCGGCAAGTTCAACCTGCTCGGCCGGGCTGCCCGAGCTGTGTGACAACGCCCAGGCGAGCGCGTTGGCGCCCGACTCGCTTTGCTGGGCGAGCTGGGCGTTCAAATAGCGGTGTGCCGCCAACATCCCGAGGGCTTGAGCGCCGAGCAGGATGAAGCCAATCAGGAGGGCGGAGCCTAAAACCAGCCGGCGTAGTGTGGGCATGTACTTGCGAGTCCCTTCCTGGCCTGTGCGGGATAAAAAACCTGGATATCAAACGTGACACACGTTACGAAGTGCCGGTTGACGACGCTGATACTGTAATTGGACCTGTCACAGAATGCACAGAATATTACGAAATCCGATGTCATATCAGACAAGGTGTGCAATTATTTCGCTCGTGAGAATTGGCTGTTGAGAACTATTGAGACACTGCGTATTAATTTTTAGGGTTGCGGTGTCGTAGATGGTGCGAGGCATGGCGAGTGGACCGGCCAGCGAATGCTATCCAGGAACCCCGCCATGACCCGTTGCGAGCAATTCACGATCGAAAGAAAGTCAGGGAAGTGGGGCGCGTTGCCTCCGAAATGTGGCGTTTTTTTGCGAAAACAATGCATAATTTAAAATATGTTACAGCCCCCGGGCCCGTGGTCGGGCCGCAACGCCGGGGGCTTATGGATAGGGGGCTCCGTGCGTGAGAGTTACCTGCTCGCACTGTGCCTGACGCTCGCGGGCGCACTTGCAGCGATCAGTCTGCTGTTCTTCCGGCGGGAGCGTGCGCTGCGCCGCCGGCTGACGCGGGATGAACTGACCGGCCTCCTTAGCCAACAGGAGCTGCATCGTCGCGTGCGTGCCTGGCTGAGCCAACCGCAAGGTACGACGCGCCGCGGCGCTTTCTTTCTTGTCAGTTTCGATCACTACGCGCAGATCAGCGCGATGCTGCGCGCGGGCGAAGACCAGGCGCTGCTCGTTCAGGTGGCCGATCGCATCGGTCTGGTCGCGCGCACGCTCGGCGGCATGGCCGCGCGCACCGGGACCGATTCATTCACCGTCTGTGTGCCCGGTGTGGACGAAGAGGGCGCCGCCCAGGTGTCGGCCAAGCTGCTTGGCGACCTGAGCGCGCCTTACGAATTGGGAGCGCGGCCCCTCCTTGCCGTCTTCCGCATTGGCGCTGCCCTGTATCCTGCCCATGGCCGCAGCGTCGAGGAACTGCAGCGCTGCGTGCAGGTCGCCATGGTCCCGCTGAAAGAGCGTGGGGGCGAGGGCTGGAATCTCTTTGATTTCCGGCTGCTCGCGCGGCAACGGGACCAACAGGGCTTGGAAAACGATTTGCGGTTGGCCCTGACGACGCCGGCCATGGAGCAATTCGAGCTCTATTACCAGCCCGTCTGCGACAGTGCCAGCGGCGTGGTGCAGGGGTGCGAGGCGCTACTGCGTTGGCACCACCCAGTGCTGGGCAGCGTGTCGCCCGCCGTAACGATCGAGCTGGCCGAACGCAGCGGTCTCATCGTGCCGCTGGGCGCCTGGATCCTGGAGCGGGCGTGCTCTCAGGCGGCGCTGTGGCCCACCGCCTGGCGCGTCCACGTGAATCTGTCGGTCAAGCAGATGAACGAGGATGGACTGGTCCAACTGGTGTCCGACGTGCTGGCGGCCACCCGACTGTCGCCGCGCAAGCTCGTGCTGGAGATCACTGAGTCCATTTTCATCCTGCACTACGATCGGCACGTGAAGATTCTGAACACGCTGCGCGACATGGGCATCGGCGTGGCATTGGACGACTTCGGTTGCGGCTATTCCAGCTTGAACCATCTGCGCCATCTGCCCATCGACTGGGTCAAGATCGACCGCAGCTTCATTTCCGCCCTGGAGTCGGACGCCGGCAGCCGCGAGGTGGTCTCCGCCCTGTTTGGCTTGTGCCAGGCGATGCATCTGCCTGTCGTGGCCGAAGGCGTCGAGACGGAAGGGCAGCGCGAAATCCTCAAATCATTGGGATGCCGCGTGATGCAGGGCTTTCTGCTGGGCCGGCCGGCGCCCGCCTCGGAAATCCAGGCTTTGGCTTCGGCGGTGTCATAATCGGGGTTGCTTGCAAACCCGACCTGTTGACTCCTTATGCCCGGCAATACCCTAGGTACTCTCTTTACCGTCACGAATTTCGGCGAATCCCACGGGCCGGCCATCGGTTGCGTCGTGGATGGCTGCCCCCCCGGGCTGGCCCTGGACGCGTCCGACATCCAGCTTGAACTGGACCGCCGGCGTCCGGGCACCTCGCGCCACGTGACGCAGCGCCAGGAAGCCGACCAGGTCGAGATCCTGTCGGGCGTTTACGAAGGGGTCACCACCGGTACGCCCATCGGGCTGCTGATCCGCAATACCGACGCGCGCAGCAAAGATTATTCCAACATCGAGGACACCTTCCGGCCCGGCCACGCTGATCTGGCCTACTGGCGCAAGTTCGGCGTGCGCGACCCGCGTGGCGGCGGACGGTCGTCGGCACGCCTGACGGCGCCCACCGTGGCGGCCGGCGCCATCGCCAAGAAATGGCTAGCCGAGCAGTACGGCGTCAAGGTGCGGGGCTACATGAGCCAGTTGGGCCCTGTCGCCATCCCGTTCGTCTCCTGGGACGAAGTGCCCAACAATCCCTTCTACGCCCCGAATGCCGAGGTCGTCCCCGAATTGGAGGCCTACATGGACCAATTGCGCCGGGATGGCGATTCCATCGGCGCACGCATCGAAGTTGTCGCAGAGAACCTGCCGGCCGGCTGGGGCGAACCCATCTACGACCGCCTCGATGCCGACATCGCCCACGTCATGATGGGCCTTAACGCGGTCAAGGGCGTGTCGATTGGCGCCGGCTTTGACTGCGTCACGCAGCGCGGCTCGGAACATGGCGACGAGATCACACCCGACGGCTTTCTGAGCAACCACGCCGGGGGCGTGCTGGGGGGCATTTCCACGGGCCAGCCCATCACCGTGTCGCTCGCGATCAAACCCACGTCGAGCATCCGTGTCGAGCGCCGCTCGGTCAACCGCGCCAACGAGCCGGTGATGGTCCAGACGCTTGGCCGCCACGACCCCTGCGTCGGCATCCGCGCGACGCCGATCGCCGAGGCCATGCTTGCGCTCGTGCTGATTGACCACGCGCTGCGCCACCGCGGACAGTGCGGCGCCACCCCTGTCTGATACGTTTTTCCGTTGTTGAACTGGCTTGGAGGCCGACATGAAACAGAAGCGTCATTTTCTGCGCAATGCCGGAGCCGTGCTCTCGCTGGCCGTGCTGGCCGGCTGCACCGGCATGAACACCACGCAGTCTGGCGCCGTGGGCGTCAACCGCACCCAATATATGTCCAGCATGGTGCCGTCGCAGGCGCTGGAGCAGGAAGCGACCCAGCAGTACGCCGACATCCTGCAGCAGGCAAAAGCCAAGGGGTTGCTGGATCGCGACGCCAAACAGCTTTCGCGCGTGCGTGACATCTCCCAGCGCCTGATCGCGCAAGCCGGGGTGTTCCGCCCGGATGCCGCAAGCTGGAACTGGGAAGTCCACGTGCTGTCCAGCGACGAAATCAATGCGTGGTGCATGCCAGGCGGCAAGATCGCCGTCTACACCGGCCTGATTTCAAAGATCAACCCGACCGACGACGAACTGGCCGCGGTGCTGGGCCATGAGATCGCCCACGCGCTGCGCGAACATGCGCGCGAGCGCGTATCCCAGCAGATGGCCACCGAACTGGGCTTGTCGGTGTTGTCCATCGCCACGGGCTCTTCGGCGGCGTCGGACCTGGGCGGGCAGTTGACCAGCGTGATGTTCACCTTGCCCAACAGCCGCACGCACGAGACCGAGGCGGATCGGATGGGCGTGGAACTGGCGGCCAGGGCGGGCTTCGATCCGCGCGCCGCGGTGACGTTGTGGCAGAAGATGGGCGCGGCCAGCCAGGGCAACGCGCCGCCCGAAATTCTGTCCACCCACCCCTCGGCCGCCTCGCGCATCAGCGATCTGCAAGCCGCGGCGCAGAAGGTGATGCCGCTTTACGAACAGTCCAAGGGCCAGGCCGCGCGCTGAAGCCAAGCCTCGCGTTGACGACACGGCCCGCGCGGCAACGCCTGCGCGGGCCGTTTTGCATGGTCCGGCCCGGGAAGGGCCGACCTACGTTGCCCCGACGCCGAGGCCGCCGCTGCGTCCCGCGTCTTATCCCTGGCTCGCCGTCTTGACGCCTTGGCCGCGCATGATCTCGATGCCGAGACCGTGCAGAATGCGTTGCGTCTCGGCGTCCGGCACGTCTTCCGCATAGACCGCGATACCCAACGATCGGGCCGTCTCCAGCACCGAGGCCGTCAACTGTTGGCTGCCCGGGCTTTGCGACATGCCGCCCACAAAGCCGCCGCCCAGCTTCACATAGGACAACGGCAGCGTATGCAACTGCGCCACGGCGCCGAACTGCTGCGCCAGGCGGCGCACGCCGATGTGCGCACCGAAATCTGCCGCGACGCGCGCAAACGCGGTGATCTGCTCGTGGCATTCCACCAGCCCGTGCGCGTCGATCTCCACGAACAGACGGCGCGCCAGCGGGCGGTTCTCGGTCAGCAGCAGCGCCAACTGGCGCAGGAACTTCTGGCCACGCAGCGAGGGCAACGCCACGCGCACGGCAAGCTCGCCAGGATGGCTGGCCAGCCATTCCAGACCCAGGCGCACGGATTCCAGATCGCACTCCGCCACCAGGTCCAGCCGCACGGCCGGCGGGATGAACAGCGTGGCCGGAATCGGCTCCTGATCAGGCGCGGTGCGTAGCATCAGCATGGCTTCAGTGCGCACCACGCGCCCGTCCAGGGCGAGCAGGGGTTCCGTCGCCAGCTCAAAATGCCGGCCTTCCAATGCCGTCTGGATGGCGTCCTTCCAGGCGCGTTCGCCGGCTTCCGAAGGCGATTGCATGTCGGTGGCGCCGGCAATCACCACCTGGTCGTTGCCGGCGCTTTCCGCGCGCATCAGCCCAAAATCCAGGCGGGCGAGCACGGCGCCAGCCTGGCTGCCGTGACCGTAATCGGTCATGGCCTGCGCCCAGCGGCACAGATGGCCTTCGCCGACCGGGATGCGCGAGGCATGCAGATCGGCCCGCACCTGTTCGGCCACCATCATGGCCTGCGGCGCCGCGCAGCCGGGCAGCAGCAGCGCGAAGTCCGATCCGTTCAACCGCGCCAGCATGGGGGCCGCGACGTGCATGCGCTTGAGCGTGCCCTGGATGCGTTCGCAGGCGGCACGCAGCCACTGGTCGATGAATTCGCGCGGCATGTGACGGTTCAGATCGGCCAGGTCGCGCTGGCGGAACACCAGCACGTGCCCGCCATCGACCCGCGACGTGCCCGCCGCCGGGCGGGTTTCCAGCGCGCGCCGGAACTCGTTGACGAAGTACTTGCGGTTCGGCAGGCCGGTCACCGGATCCTGGTTCAGCTCGAGCTCCAGCGACTCGATCTTCGCGTTCTGCTCTTCGACGCTGGCGTGGATGCGATCGCGCGTCTGGTTCAGCGCCTGCACCACGCCGGACAGCTCGGGCACCCGCGCTTCGACCTGTTCGCCCGGCGCATCCCGGCCGATGCCGCGCACGTGGTCGCTGATCTCGCGCAGCAGGCGGTTCTTGATCCATCCGACCAGCACGAAGGCAAAGACGGCCCACAGGATGCCGGCGCCCACCACCAGCACAATCATCTTGAGGCTGCTGCGCCACAAGGCTTCCCAGGCGTAGGCATCGTTGGCGATCAGGGTGACTTCGCCGATCTGCCGCCAACCGTCGCTGACGGCATGGCTGGCAGCCTGGCTGTCCAGCGGCGCCAGCGCCCGGAACCATGCCGGCACGGAAGCCGCCGTGGCCGTCGACTTGCGTTCGATCAGCACCTTGCCTTCGGGATCCGTCAGGCGCACCAGCGAGAAGTGCCCGCCATCGTAGAGCGCCGACACCAGCAGTTCCTGCACGACCGGGTCATTGTTCGCCGGTTGCGACAAGGACAGGGCCAGGGACACGGCCGCGTCGGTGCTTTGCACCTGGAGCTGGCCCGAGAGGTACTCGCGCGCCGAGTTGACGCTGAGCGCCAGCGTCCCCAACAAGATGACGCTGATGGCGAGGGTCACGCTGAGCAATAGCTGACGAAGTATGGACATAGTCTTGTTTCCGGACATCAGGGGCGGATGCCTTCCCGTTCCATGCGTTGAAGTAGGTCGCGCCAGCGGCTGAGGCGGTCAACGGGCGCGGCCGCCTTGCCGTCCACGTAGACGCCGTCGGCGTTGAAACTGAAAACCGGCGTCAGGTCCCGCCGCTGCGTGGCCGGCAGGATGGTTGAGATCAGGCTGTCCAGCACCAGCGGGACGGCATTTGGGGTTTCGTAATAGCCCAGCACCATGTGGGCGACCTGGCTGCTGCTGACGGCGCCGCCAATGCGGGCGCGCACGTAGATGAAGCGCAGCTTGTTGGCCGGCACACCCATCGAGAGCAGGGTGAAATACTTGCCGATGACATAGTCTTCGCAATCGCCGGCGCCTTTGCCAAGCGATTCCAGCGGCGTGGCCCAATAGTCGGCCTGCTTCCAGATGAGTGAGTCCTCGCCGGAGAGCAGGGCGCGATTCCAGAAGTCGTTGGCGACGGTGAGGCGGTCGCGTTCGGTGGCGGGGGCGGGGCTGCGCAGCAGTTGCAGCCAGTTCGAGACGGACTTTGAACCCTTGGCGCCATAGCGGCTGGCCGACAGGCTTTGCAGCTTGTCGGTGTTGATCTCCAGCGCCGAACTGCCACTCCACCCGCACGCCAGGCATAGCAGCGCCACACGGCACAGAGTCAGCGCGCTATGGTAACGGCGGGTAAATGGCATGAAACGGATTTTCACATTTTTTCGGCGTCTTAGATTGCGTCGTTAAAAAAATGCGCCATGCGGGGCGGGGAGGGCCGGAGCCGGCCTTCCCCCGTGATGCCGATGCTTAGCTGTGATCGACGTTCAGCTTGCCCTTCTGCAGCAGGTCATTGATGATGGCCTGATCCGTAGCCAGCTTGCCGCCGTTGGTCAGATCGACGTTCTCAAGAATGATCTTCTGGTCCGCACCCTGGCCGATCTTGCCGTCGGTGCTGATTTCGATGACCGTATTGGCACTGTTGGCGGGGTCCTTGGAGAAGTGGAGGTACTGGGTAAGCGTGCCATCCTTCTCGCCTTGCAGCATGTCGCGCAAATCCAGCACGTCTCCGCCGTTGGCAATCGTGGCGTTCGAGAAGTCCTTGATCACGTCGACGGCCGGCTGCGCCTTTGTGCCTTGATCGCCGAATTCCCATTTGAACGTGTCGCTGCCATCGCCGCCGTAGAGGATGTCGTCGCCCTTGCCGCCGATCAGGATGTCGTTGCCGGCACCGCCGTGCAGGGTGTCCTTGCCCACACCGCCGTACAGGATGTCGTTGCCGTCCTCACCGAAAAGGGTGTCGTCGCCGCCCTGGCCGTAGAGGATGTCGTTGCCGGAACCGCCATGCAACTCGTCATTGCCGCCGCGGGTGTCGTCCTGCACGTCGAACAACCCGTGGTTGTCCAAGATGAACTTGTGCAGGTCGGCGTCCGTCGGCTGCGTGCCATTTTTCAGCAGCAGGAACAGCTTGAGCCCATCCAGGCCGGAGCCGTCGGCAAAGTCGGCAGGCTTGGCGGGATTGCCATTGACGCCCCAAGGCAATTGATCCGTGTTGATCGCATCGCCGAACAGGATGTCCGAGCCCTCGCCACCGTAGATCTTGTCGTTGCCGACGGGGGCCAATTCCGTAGTCGTGCTTCCGCCGACCAGAGCAGATTCCAGATCCGACGGATTCGTGACGACCTGGGACTGTCCGGTACGGCCGGAGGTATATGTCCGGATATCGTCGATGTCCACGTAGAAACTGGAGCCCGAGCTCTTGTCGTTCACCGCAAACTGGAAGCGGTACTCGCCGGGACCGTGGATGCCCGTCGTCGTGTCGGCCTGGCTGCCCTTTTCAACGACCTTCCATTCCGAACCTACCTTCATCAAGAGGCGCCATTCGAAGGTATCGCCCGCGTTCTGGTTGCTTAGCGACGCATTGAAAGAGAATGATGCTCCCGAGGCAGCCGTCACGACCATCTTCTGCGCTTCCGCCATCGTCACGGTATAAGCGGCGCCGTTCGAGGAGTTCGTGTCGGTGATGCGCATCCGATAGTCCGAGGACCAGAAGCCGACGTCAACCCTCGACAGGCTTCCGGCACCGGTCTTATCCCAATTGTTGACGTTGTTCAGGCCTTGGGTGTTGCTGAAATTCGCATAGACCGTGCCTCCCGTCGAGAAGGTTGCGCCGGTGTTGTCATACTTGTCCAGCGTAGACACGGAGACGCCATCGCCAATGCCGATGCCGTGCACCTGGCTCACCGCAGCCAGATCATCGAACGCCTTGTCCCGACCCGACGAACCATCCGAGGGTTCACCGTCCGTCAGGAAGAACGTCAAATTCTGGTATGGCTTGCCGTATGCATCCACCTTGGGTTGGTCGTCAAACCAGTCCGTCGCTTCATTGAAGGCCGCGCCGTACGGGGTGTTTCCACTGGCGCTCAAGCCCAGGATCTTGTCGACGATCTGGTCGAGGTTGCCGTTGTCGAGATCGGAAATCGACGTCTGCAGCGTGCTGGTGGTGCCCTTGAATGTGATCAACGAGATATTGATCGTGCCGTCGTGATCGACCAGGCCTTCGAGCAGTGAGCGCAGTGCCTTTTTAGCGGTAGCCAGTCGAGTCTCTTCGGCGGAGCCGCTGCCCCACTTATCGTTCATCGAGCCGGACAGATCCAGCACCAGGGCGATGTTGTAGCTGGTGCCCGGCGTCACGTTCTTCACCATGCCGCCCTGGTCGCCCAGCAGCACGTCGTTGCCCGATCCGCCCTTGACCGTGTCGTCGGTGTTGTTGCCGCCGACGAACTGGTCGACGTGCAGGTTGAACGTCTGCTCGGCGGAGGTGTTCTGGCCGCCATTAGCCGTGCCGCCAGAATCCTTGACGCGGAAGTCGAAGGAGGAACCTGCGTTTTCACCGACGTTGGAGGGGGATGCCTGGAACACCAGCTTGCCGCCCTGGATATCTGCGGCGCTGATCTCCTGACCTTCAGTGACGGCCTTGCCGTTGAGCATCAGCGTGCCGCCCGTGGGCAGGGAGTCGATGATCACCGACGTAAACGTGTGGCCTTCCACCGGGTCCGAGAAGGGGAAGTCGTCTGCATCGAAGGTGTAGGTCTTGCCTTCCGTGACATTGCCCGACCCGTCTTGCGACACGGGGGCGTCGTTGACCGGCAGCACATCGATATCGAGCGTGGACGTCGTCGAGGCCGCGCCGTCGGACACGGTGTACTTCACCTGCGGAACATCGCCATTCCAGTTGGCATCCGGCTTGAACGTGTAGCTGCCATTGGCACTGATCAGCAGGGTGCCGACGCCGGCAATGGTGGCGGTCTTGCCTGCTTCGTAGCGCACGCCATTCACCGTGAACTCGGTGACGATCAGCGTCTTGCTGTCCACGTCGGTCGCGCCCTGGAGCACGTTGCCGGTGGCGGTCTGGTCTTCCAGGATCTCCTTGGTGTGGGCCTGCAGGACCGGCGCGTCGTTGGTGCCGTTGATCGTGATGGTCAGGGTCGCTTCGCTCTTGTCGCCGTCCGCGTCGGTGATGGTGTAGCGGATGGTTTCGGTAAGCGTTTGGCCATTGTTCAGCGCTTGAACCGCGGGCAGGCCGTTGTTCAGTTGATAGGACCACGTGCCGTCGCCGTTGTCGACCAGCTTGCCGTATTTGGCGTCAGTCGTCGTGATGGCGACGGTGCTCTTGTCCGCACCCAGCGTGTCGTTGGCGAGCACGTTGCCGTTGATCGGCATCGTGGCGTCTTCCGTAACGGAAGCCGCATCGTTCTTGGCGATCGGAGCGGTGTCGATGATCTGGATGACCAGGTCATTGCTCGTCGACTTGCCAGCCAGGTCGGTGACCTTGACCGTGAAGTTGTCGCGAACCGAGTTGTCGCCCGCCGAGTGGTTGTCCGCGCCGCCGATTTCCTTGTACGAGTAGGAGATGACGCCCGTCGCGGCGTTGTAGC
>DALZRX010000008.1:0-2429 GCA_032015805.1 Achromobacter sp. | reverse complement strand
ACGACGTCGCTGTCGTTGCTGGCCTGGTTGTCCAGGCTCACGCCCGGGGTCAGGATCGGGGTGTCGTTGGTGCCGGTGACGGTGATGGTCAGCGTGGCGGTGGAGGTGGCGCCGTCGGCGTCGGTCACGGTGTAGGTGATCGAGGTGGTGGCGGTGGCCTTGTCGCCCAGATTCTGGAAGTCCGAGCCGGGGTTGAACGTGTACGAACCGTCGGCGTTCAGTGTGAAGCTGCCGCCGTCGGAGCCGGCCACTGCCGTCCCCACGCCAGCCGCCTGGCCGTTGACGGCCGAGACTTGCAGCTTGTCGCCGTCGGCATCGCTGTCGTTGGACAGCACGCCGTTCTGGGCGGTAACGGTCAGCGAGGTGTCTTCGTCGGTCTTGCCGGCGTCGTCGGCAGCGGTCGGGGCCGGGTTCTTGACGTCCCACTCGAACGTCTGGCTGACCTTGGCGCCGTGCGAATCGGTGGCCGTGATGACGACGGTGTAGACGCCGTTATTGCCGCCTTGCGAGGCCGAGGAGTCGATCTTGCCGGTGATGAGGCCGGTGGCCGTGTCCAGTTTGAGGCCGGGAGGCAGGCCATTGGCCGAGTAGGACAGCTTGTCGCCTGCGTCGACGTCCTTGAATTGCTTGGAGATGTCCAGATCGACGACGACGTCGCTGTCGTTGCTGGCCTGGTTGTCCAGGGTCACGCCCGGGGTCAGGATCGGGGTGTCGTTGGTGCCGGTGACGGTGACAGTCAGCGTGGCGGTGGAGGTGGCGCCCTGGAAGTCCGAAACCGTGTAGCTGATCGAGGTCGTGGTCGTCTGGCCCGCGCCCAGATTCTGGAAGGCCGAGCCCGGGTTGAACGTGTAGGTGCCGTCGGCGTTCAGCGTGAACGTGCCGCCATTCGAGCCGGTCACAGCCGATCCCACGCCCGTGGCAACGCCATTGACTTCGGAAACGTGCAGGGGATCGCCGTCCGGATCGGTGTCATTGCCCAGCACGCCTTCGGTGCGGTGTTCGACCACCAGGACGTTGTCCTCGGTCGTGGTGTTGGTGTCTGCCACGGCGGTCGGCTCGGGGTTGCCCACCTTCCAGAGGAAGGTCTGCGAGACCGAGGCGCCCAACTTGTCGGTGGCCGTGACGGTGATGAGGTATTCGCCCTTGACGCCCGTGTTGGTGTGGTCCGAAGCCCAGTTGGCGAACTTGCCGGTGAACGTGCCGGTGGTTTCGTCGAACGTCAGGCCGCCCGGGACGTGATCGACCGAGTACGTCAGCACATCGCCATTGTCGACATCTTTGAAGAAGCCGGACAGGTCGTACTCGACGGTGTCGCCGTCCATGTTGTTGCGGTTTTCCAACGCCGTCACCGTGGGCGCGTCGTTGGTGCCGGTGATTTCGACCGTCAGCGTGGCAGTGCTGGTGCCGCCCTGGCCATCGGAAACCGTGTACGTGATCGAGCTGGACGCGGTCTCGCCGGCCGCCAGGTTCTGGAACGTCGAACCCGGATTGAAGCTGTACGAACCGTCGGCGTTCAGCGTGAAGGCGCCGCCGTTGGAGCCGGTGATCGCCGTGCCCACATTGGCCGCATTGCCGTTGACTTGCGAAACGGTCAGCGTGTCGCCGTCCGGATCCGTGTCGTTGGCCAGCACGCCGTTCTGCGCATCGACGGTGAGCGAGGTGTCCTCGTCGGTCGTGCCGTTATCGGCGACGGCGGTGGGGGCCGGGTTGGTGACGTCCCAATTGAATTCCTGCGAGGTCGACGCGCCGGACGGATCCGTCGCCGTCACGACCACGGTGTACACGCCGTTGTTGCCGCCTTGGGAGGCGGAATGATCGATCGTGCCGGTGATGATGCCGGTGTTCGGGTCGATGCTCAGGCCCGGGGGCAAGCCGGTGGCCGAGAAGGTCAGCTTGTCGCTGGTGTCCGTATCGGAGAAGCGGTCCGACACGTCATAGCGGATTTCGGTCTGGGCGTCGACGCCGGACTGGTTGGTCAGCGCGGACGACACGGGGCCGTCGTTGGTGCCGGTGACCGTCACGACGACGGTGGCGGTGGACGTCGCGCCGCTCGGGTCGGTGATGGTGTAGGAAACGGTGCTGGTCGCGGTCTCGCCCACGGCCAGGTAGTCGTACTGGCCGCCCGGGGTGAAGACGTAGCTGCCGTCGGGCTGGACGACGAAGGTGCCGCCCGTGGAGCCCAGCACGGAGATGCCGCCCGGCACCATCGGACGGCCATTGATCGAGGTGATCGCCAGCGGATCGCCGTCAGGATCGGAATCGTTGCCGAGCAGGTTGCCGCGCACTTGCGAATTCTGGTCGCCAGCGCCCGCATCGTTCAGCGCGTTGGGCGCGTTGTTGGCGGGCGTGGTGGGCGTGGTCGGCGTCGCGACGGCGTCGTCATCGCCGGTCAGCGCCGCGCCGGAGACGCGCGGCAGGGTGTCTTCGCC
>DALZRX010000007.1:27955-32889 GCA_032015805.1 Achromobacter sp. | reverse complement strand
CAGCCTGTGGGGCGTGCTGACCATGCTCGCCATCGACATCGCCCTGTTCGGCGCCATCGGCGTCACGGTCTGGGCTGTCCAGATGGCCTGGATTCCCTTCTGGGCCGCCGGCGTCGTCAACGGCATCGGCCACTTCTGGGGCTACCGCAACTACAACAGCCCGGACACCAGCACCAACGTGTTCCCGTGGGGTATCGTGATCGGCGGCGAAGAGCTGCACAACAACCACCACGCCCACGGCACGTCGGCCAAGTTCTCGGCCAAGTGGTATGAGTTCGACATCGGCTGGTGCTACATCACCATCCTGAAGTTCTTTGGCCTGGCCAAGGTCAAGAAGGTTGCGCCCAAGCTCAAGCTGGACGACACCCGCACGGGCATCGACCTGCGCACGCTGCAAGGCGTGATCACGCACCGCTACGAAGTCATGGCCCGTTATGCGGACGTGATCAAGGGCGCCGCCCGCGAAGAACTGGCCAAGCTGAAGGCCTCGCGCCAGGAAGGCAACGCCGAGTGCGGCTACACCAAGCTGCACAGTGTGCGCCGCGCCATCCACCGCAACGAAGAAATCCTGCAGCCGGAGCAACTGGCCGCCGTGGACAAGGCCATCGCCCAGAACCAGTCGCTGTCGACGCTGGTGCAGATGCGCCGCGAACTCGGCCGCATCTGGGAAAGCTCCAGCGCCAGCAGCGAACAGCTTCTTCACGACCTGCAGGCCTGGTGCCAGCGCGCCCAGCAAAGCGGCATCGCTGGGCTTGAGCAGTTCGCTCAACATCTGCGCCGCTACGCGGCATGATGCTAGAGAAGCTAAATCCTGAACAACGCGCCGCAGTAACGTTAGAACCGCAGCACGCCCTGGTCTTGGCCGGGGCGGGCAGCGGGAAGACCCGGGTGCTCACCACCCGCATGGCCTGGCTGATTCAAACCGGCCAGGCTTCGCCTTTTGGGCTTCTGGCGGTCACGTTCACCAACAAGGCTGCCCGCGAGATGCTGGCGCGCATGTCGGCAATTCTGCCGATCGATACGCGCGGCCTCTGGATCGGCACGTTTCACGGCCTGTGCAACCGCATGCTGCGCGCGCATCATCGCGACGCCGGCTTGCCACAGAGCTTCCAGATCCTCGACGTCACCGACCAGCTTGCGGCCATCAAGCGCCTCATGAAGGCCAACGGCGTCGACGACGAGAAGTATCCGCCCCGCGATGTGCAGCGCTTCATCAACGGCGCCAAGGAAGAAGGCCTGCGGCCCGCCGACGTCGAGGCCTATGACGCCCATCGCCGCCGCCTGATCGAGATCTACCAGCTTTACGAAGCCCAGTGCCAGCGTGAAGGCGTGGTCGACTTCGCCGAGCTGCTGTTGCGCGCGTACGAATTGCTGTCGCGCAACGCGCCCGTCCGCGAGCACTACCAACGCCGCTTTCGGCACATCCTCGTCGACGAGTTCCAGGACACCAACACGCTGCAGTACAAGTGGCTACGGTTGCTGGCTGGCGGCGGCGCGGCCATCTTTGCCGTGGGCGACGACGACCAGTCCATCTATGCGTTCCGCGGGGCCAACGTCGGCAACATGGCCGACTTCGAGCGCGACTACGCGCACGGCACCGTCATCCGCCTGGAGCAGAACTACCGCTCCTTCGGCCACATCCTGGATTCGGCCAACGCGCTCATCGGCCACAATTCGGGCCGTCTGGGCAAGAATCTCTGGACGGACCAGGGCGAAGGCGAGCCGGTGCGCGTCATCGAACAGCCGTCGGACGGCATGGAAGCGCAGTGGATCGTGGACGAGATCCGTTCCCTCATCCACGAAGGCAGCGACCGCCGCGAAATCGCCGTGCTGTATCGCAGCAACGCGCAATCGCGTGTCATCGAGCATTCCATCTTTTCCGCCGGGATTCCGTACAAGGTCTACGGCGGCCTGCGCTTCTTCGAACGCCAGGAAATCAAGCACGCCCTGGCCTATCTGCGCCTGATGGCCAATCCGCACGACGACACCTCGTGGATGCGGGTGGTCAACTTCCCGACGCGCGGCATCGGCGCGCGTACGTTGGAGCAGCTTGCTGACGCTGCACGGGAGCGCGACACCAGCCTGTATGGCGCGGTGGCGCTGGTTGGCGGCAAGGGGGGCTCAAACCTCGCCCAATTCGCTCAGCTCATCCACCGACTCATCGAGGAAACGCGTGATCTGCCGCTTCCTGAAATGGTCGAGCACATGCTCGAGGCCAGTGGCCTGAACGCCCATTACAAGGGCGAACGCGAAGGCGCGGAGCGGCTGGAAAACCTGAACGAACTGATCACGGCCGCGGCGGTGTTCGCGTCCGAGGAAAACTACGACGGCATGCCGGCCGGCGTGGTGCCCGACCAGGACACCTCGTCCACGCTCATGCCGGGCGTGGTGGATGCGCCGGCGGTGGCGGGTGACAACCTCACGCCCCTGGCCGCGTTCCTGTCACACGCGGCCCTTGAGGCTGGCGACAACCAGGCCCAACAAGGGCAGGATGCCGTCCAGCTCATGACGGTGCATGCCGCCAAGGGCCTGGAGTTCGACGCGGTGTTCATCACCGGGCTGGAGGAAGGGCTGTTCCCGCACGAGAACAGCATCCTCGAGCCGGCGGGCCTGGAAGAAGAACGCCGCCTCATGTACGTGGCGATCACCCGCGCGCGCCAGCGTCTGTACATCAGCCTGGCGCAAAGCCGGATGCTGCATGGTCAGACGCGTTATGCCATGCGCTCGCGCTTTTTGGACGAAATCCCCGAGCAGCACCTGAAGTGGCTGACCCCGAAGGCCGGGCTGGCGCCGGTCAGCGCCACCGGCGCGGGCTGGGGGGGCGGCAACCGAGGCGATGCTTTTGCTCGCAAGCCAACCAACACCATTGCGCCGCGTCAACCCCGTGGTGTCGCAACCGGCGTCACGGTGGGCGACAAGCAGTATCGTGTAGGTCAGGGCGTCCGTCATGCGCGTTTCGGCGACGGTACGATCATCGGTCTGAGCGGCGCGGGACAGGACGCCCAGGCGGAAATCCACTTCCGCGACGTAGGCGCCAAGACCTTGGCGCTGGGCATCGCCAAGCTCGACATTGTTCAGGGTTGACACACATGGCCAACAACGATTCTCCCAAAGCTGAGCTGGCGTCCCTTCGCGCCGAAGTCGACGAGATCGACCAGCAGATCATGCTGCTCCTGGGTGTGCGGTTCCGCTGCACTGACATGATCGGCGAGTTGAAGACCAACCACGGCATGGATCTGGTGGATCCCGAACGCGAGGCCCAGCAGGTCGAGCGCATCCGCCGGTTGGCGCTGGAAGCCGGCGTGCCGCCCGATCTGGCCGAAACCATCCTGCGCGAAGTGATCGACACCGTGATCGACCACCATACCCGCCTGCGCGAGCGCCCGTACTCGTAATCGCAGGCAGCCGCCCGATGCTTGCCGCGCAAGCCATCGGGCGCCGGCGGCCCCCAAAGGGCCGCCGCCTATTGGATCAGGCCTCGCTCTGGTCGATCTCTTCCAGCGAGCCCTGCAGCTCCAGCCACTGCTCTTCCAATTCCCCCATCCGCTTGCCGTGTTCGCCGTGGTCGGCCATGACCTTCTGGCGTTCGGCGCGCCGCTCGTCCGAATACAGGTCCGGGTCGGCAATCACGGCGTCCAGGGCGTGCAGCTTGACGCGCAGTTTTTCCATTTCGGACTCGACCTTGGCCAGCTTGGACTCCAGCGGCTTGCGCAAGGCGGATAGGCGTTGCCGCTGTTCGGCTTCGGCACGGCGTTGCGCCTTGCGGTCGACGGCGGGTTCGGCGCCCTCGGCGTTTTCCCTCGCTTCGGCGCGTTCGTCCGCATTGCGGGCGGCCAGCCAGTCGCGGTAGTCCTCAAGGTCGCCGTCAAACTCGCGCACGGCGCCGTCCGCCACGATCCAGAAGCTGTCCACGGTGGTGCGCAGCAGGTGGCGGTCGTGCGAGACCAGCAGCATGCTGCCGCCAAAGTCCGCTAGCGCGGTGGCCAGGGCCTCGCGCGTTTCCACGTCAAGGTGGTTGCTGGGTTCGTCCAGCAGCAGCAGGTTGGGCTTTTGCCAGACGATAAGCGACAGCGCGAGCCGCGCCTTTTCGCCGCCGGACATCGGGCCGACCTTGCTGGTCACCGTGTCGCCCGAGAACCCGAAACCGCCCAGGTAATTGCGCAGTTCCTGCTCACGCGCCTCGGGCGCCAGGCGGGCCAAGTGTGCGATCGGGGTGCTGTCCACGTCCAGCATGTCGAGCTGGTGCTGGTGAAAGTAGCCGATGGCCAGGCCGCGGGAGGCGCGGCGTTCGCCCGCCTGCACGGGCAGCTCTTCGGCCAGGGTCTTGATCAGCGTGCTCTTGCCCGCCCCGTTGGCGCCCAGTACGCCCACGCGGCTGCCCGCGCGAACCATCAACGTCACATCACGAAGAATGGGCACGGCGTTGCCCTCGTCATCCGTGTAGCCTGCCGACAGGTGTTCCAGCGTCAGCAGCGGATCCGGCACCTGGTCGGGCGACGGGATGCGGATGTCGATGCCTGCTTCCGCTTGCAGCGGCGCCAGCACCTGCATGCGCGCCAGTGCCTTCACTCGGCTCTGCGCCTGCTTGGCCTTGGATGCCTTGGCCTTGAATCGGTCGATGAAACCCTGCAGCCGCGACGCCTCGCGCGTCTGGCGCTCGTACGCAATGCTGGACTGGCGCAGGCGCTCGGCGCGCTGCGTCAGGAAGTCGCCATAGCCGCCGCGGTAACGCGTCAGCTTTGCATGGTCGAAATGCAGGATGGATCGGGCGACCGCGTCGAGGAATTCGGTGTCGTGGGAAATCAGCAGGACCGTGCCCTCATAGGCGGCCAGCCATTTCTCCAGCCACAGCATCGCGTCCAGATCCAGGTGGTTCGTCGGTTCGTCCAGCAGCAGCAGGTCGGACGGAGCCATCAGCGCGCGGGCGAGCGCCA
>DALZRX010000007.1:23252-27945 GCA_032015805.1 Achromobacter sp. | reverse complement strand
CCCCAGACGCATGCGCCAGCCGCCCGAAAAGCTCTCGACCGGCTGCATCCATTCGGCGGGCTTGAAGCCCAGGCCGGCCAGAAGCTGCTCGGCGCGCGAGGGCGCGCTCCAGGCGCCGGCCTCGACCAGTGCCGCCTCCACTTCCGCGATCTGCGTGCCCTGGTCGTCGGACAGGCCGGCGCGCTGCGCTTGCAGTTCGCGCAGGTGCGTGTCGCCGTCAATGACGAATTCGCGGGCAGGGCGGTCGTCCGCGTGCAGTTCCTGTTCGACGCTCGCGATGCGCCAGCCGGCGGGCACCGACAACGTGCCGGCGTCGAGGTCCAGCGAGCCCGTCAGCAGCGCGAACAGCGAGGACTTGCCCGCACCGTTCTTGCCCACGATGCCAACCCGTTCACCCGGGTTTACGACAAATTCGGCGCCGTCCAGCAGCACTTTCGTGCCGCGGCGCAGGGTCAATCCGTTAGCGCGTATCACAGGCTCAGTTGCTCGCGGGTAAGCAGCAGAAGCTGGTCCGAGGCTTCCTCAGTGTCCAGCCAGACGGGCGAAAGCTGCGGGAAAGCGGCCTCGAAGAAATCGCGCTCATGGCCGATCTCCAGCACCAGCACGCCGTTTTCCGACAGGTATTGCGGCGCGGCGGCCAGGATGCGGCGCACGAGGTCCATGCCGTCGTCGCCGCCGGCAAGCGCCAGTTGCGGTTCATGCAGGTATTCCTGAGGAAGGGCGCTCATGGAGCCGCTGTTTACGTAGGGCGGGTTGCACACGATCACGTCGTACTCACGTGCCGGGAGGCTGTCAAAGAGATTGCTCTCGTGCAGGTCCAGACGGTCGGCGAGGCCATAGTCGTCGCGGTTGCGGCGCGCCACCTGCAAGGCGTCGGCCGAGACGTCCACCGCGTCCACGTGCGCGTAAGGGAACGCAAGCGCCGACAGGATGGCCAGGCAACCGGAACCCGTGCACATGTCCAGCACGTTCTCCACGGCCAGCGCATCCTGCACCCAGGGCGACAGCCCCTCGTCCAGCAGTTCGGCGATGGGCGAGCGCGGCACGATCACGCGCTTGTCCACATAGAACCGGTGGCCGCGCAGCCAGGCTTCGTTCGTGAGGTAAGCGGCGGGCACGCGTTCGGCCACGCGCCGGTCCAGCAGGTCGAGCACGCGCTCTCGCTCTTCGCGGACCACGCGGGCGTCCAGGAACGGATCCAGCGTGTCCAGCGGCAGGTGCAGCGCGTGCAGGGTCAGGTAGACCGCCTCGTCCCAGGCATTGTCGCTGCCGTGTCCCAGCGAAACCTGGGCGCCGTTAAGGCGCGACACGCCGTAGCGGATCAGGTCGCGGACGGTTTGCAGTTCTTCGCGGGAGGTTGCGTTCGTATCAGGCATTCAATTCACCGCCCCAGGGGGAAAACGGAAAAACGCCCCCTGGAAGGGGGCTTGGAAGAAGTACGCGGCGGGACCTGCGTCCCGCCGCGCAGACATCATGCGGGCAACAGCAGGTTTTCCAGCGTGCGCCGATAGATGTTCTTGAGCGGTTCCAGCGAGGCCACTTCGATGCGCTCGTTGACCTTGTGGATCGTGGCATTGCCGGGGCCGAACTCGATAACCTGCGGGCAGATCTTGGCGATGAAGCGACCGTCGGACGTGCCGCCCGTGGTCGACAGCTCGGCGGTCACGCCGGTTTCCGCGTGGATGGCTTGCACCAGCGCGTCGGTCAGCGATCCGCGCGGGGTCAGGAAGGGCTCGCCGCCCAGTTCCCACTCCAGCTCGTACTCCAGGCCGTGCTTGTCCAGCACCGCGTGAACCTGCTGTTTCAGGCCTTCCGGCGTGCTGGCCGTCGAGAAGCGGAAGTTGAACAACGCCACGGCCTCGCCCGGCACCACATTGGTGGCGCCCGTGCCCGAGTTCAGGTTCGACACCTGGAACGTGGTGGGCGGGAAGTACTCGTTGCCCCGGTCCCATTCGATGCCGACGATCTCGGCCAGCGCCGGCGCAAGCTGGTGCACGGGGTTGCGCGCCAGGTGCGGGTAGGCCACGTGGCCTTGGATGCCCTTGACCGTCAGCTTGCCCGACAAGGAGCCGCGGCGGCCGTTCTTGCAGGTGTCGCCCAGCGCGTCGCCCGAGGTGGGCTCGCCGACGATGCAGTAATCCAACTGCTCGCCGCGGGCCTTCAAGGCGTCGCAGACGATGGCGGTGCCGTCGATGGACGGGCCTTCCTCGTCGGACGTGATCAAGAGGGCGATCGAACCGCCGTGATCGGGGTTGGCTGCCACGAATTCCTCGGCCGCCACCACGAAGGCAGCGATCGAGCTCTTCATGTCGGCCGCCCCGCGGCCGTACAGCCAGCCGTCGCGTTCGGTGGGAACGAACGGATCGCTGTCCCACTTCTCGCGCGGGCCGGGAGGCACCACGTCGGTGTGGCCGGCGAAGACCGTCAGCGGGGCGGCGCTGCCGCGCCGGGCCCACAGATTGGTCACGCCGCCCTGCGCGATGGTCTCGCAGGTAAAGCCGATGCGTTCGAGCCGGGCGGCAAGCGCCGCCTGGCAATCCTCGTCCGCCGGGGTGACGGAAGGACGGGCGATCAGGTCCTTGACCAGATCCAGTACGGCCGAATTGCTCATCAAGCCCTCAGCAGGTCGTTGATGCTGGTCTTGGCGCGGGTCTGCGCGTCAACACGCTTGACGATGACCGCGCAGGCCAGGCTGTGCGAGCCGTCGGCCGACGGCAGCGAGCCGGGGACCACGACCGAGCCCGACGGCACGCGGCCGTAGGTGATCTTGCCGGTGGCGCGGTCATAGATCTTGGTGCTTTGCGACAGGAACACGCCCATGGCCAGCACGGAGTTCTCTTCGACCACCACGCCTTCCACGACTTCGGAACGCGCGCCGATGAAGCAGTTGTCTTCGATGATGGTGGGGTTGGCCTGCAGCGGCTCGAGCACGCCGCCAATGCCCACGCCGCCCGACAGGTGGACGTTCTTGCCGATCTGGGCGCACGAACCCACGGTGGCCCAGGTGTCGACCATGGTGCCTTCATCGACGTAGGCGCCGATGTTCACGTAAGAGGGCATCAGCACCACATTGCGGGCGATGAAAGAACCGCGGCGGGCGACGGCCGGCGGCACCACGCGGTAGCCGCCTTGCTTGAACGCGTTGTCGCCGAACTCCGAGAACTTGAGCGGCACCTTGTCGTAGAACTGCAGAGGAGCCTGGCCCATGATGGAGTTTTCGTTCAGGCGGAACGACAGCAGCACGGCCTTCTTGATCCACTGGTGCACGACCCAGTCGTCATTGATCTTCTCGGCCACGCGCAGGCGGCCCAGATCCAGCCCGTCGATGGTGTGCTCGACGGCTTCGCGCACTTCCGCGCTGGCGTCCGTGGGCGTCAGGTTGGTCCGGTTTTCCCAGGCTTGTTCAATGGTGGTCTGCAGGTCGAGAGTCATAGCGGCTCAGCTCTTAAAGGTTGGTCAAACAGAGGTATGTACAAAATGGGCGATGCGCTCGGCCGCCTGCACGCAGTCGGCCAAGGGCGCCACCAGGGCGATGCGGATGCGTCCCTGGCCCGGATTCATGCCATGCGCTTCGCGCGCCAGGAAACTGCCCGGCAGCACGGTAACACCGGTCCGGCCATACAGGTCGCGCACAAAGGCCGTATCCGAGCCGGGCGTTGCCGCCCACAAATAAAACGAGGCTTGCGGGCGTGATACATCCAGCACCTTTTGCAGGATAGGCACGACCGCGTCGAATTTCTCACGGTACTGGCGACGGTTTTCCTTCACGTGCGCCTCGTCCGTCCAGGCTGCAATGCTGGCCGCCGACACGATCGGGCTCATCGCACTGCCATGATACGTGCGATACAGCAGAAAGCGGCCGATCAGGGTCGCGTCGCCCGCCACGAAGCCGGACCGCAGGCCCGGCACGTTGGAGCGCTTGGACAGGCTCGAAAACGCCACCAGATTGCGGTAGTCGTCCCGCCCCAGACGCCGCGCCGCCTGCAATCCGCCCAGCGGGGGATCACCTTCGTCCAGATAGATTTCGGAATAGCACTCGTCCGACGCGATCACGAATCCGTAACGGTCGGACAGCTTGAACAGCGTTTCCCATTCGTCCAGCGACATGACGTTGCCAGCCGGGTTGCCCGGCGAGCACACGAAGACCAGGCGCGTCTTCTTCCAGACATCGTCCGGCACCTGGTTCCAGTCGCTGCCGAAATTGCGGACCGGATCGGCATTGACGAAGTAGGGCGTCGCGCCCGCCAGCAGCGTGGCGCCTTCGTAGATCTGGTAGAACGGATTGGGGCAGATCACCACCGAGCCGGCCGACGGATCGATCACGGTCTGGGTGAATGCAAACAGCGCCTCGCGCGACCCGAGCGCCGGCAGCACCTGCGTATCGGCATCCGGCGCGGGAATGCTGTAGCGGCGCGCCAGCCATTCCGAGATCGCCCGGCGCAGCGCCGGATCGCCCTTCGTGGACGGGTAGACGGACAGTCCGGCCATGCCGTCGCGGATGGCTTGCGCCACGCGCTCTGGCGCGGCGTGCTTGGGCTCGCCGATCGACAGATTGATGGGCGCGAGGCCGTCCGGCTGCGAGCTGGCGGAAGCCAGCAACGCTCGCAGTTTTTCGAACGGGTAGGGGTGTAGGGCATCAAGGCGCGGATTCATGACGCAAGATTTTAACAAGCAAGCTACAATAGCGGGCTTG
>DALZRX010000007.1:15697-23242 GCA_032015805.1 Achromobacter sp. | reverse complement strand
TTAGGTCCTGACGCCGTAACAGGTGTAGGGGTTCGAGTCCCCTCCTTCGCACCACCAAACCCCTAGTGAATTCAACGATTTACGTTGCAATTCGGTCATTTTGGGGCAGTTTGGGCGGCATTTTGGGCTGTAATTTAGGCTGCAATTTGGGCGGCGGGCTGGGCCGCGTCGGGCGGCGGTTTGCAGGGTGATTCAAATGTCGCCCGCCGGCAAATTTGCCAGAGGCGCCCCAAGCGTTGCCAACATCCGGCAAAAACCGCCCGCCAAAAACAACCCGCCAAAAAACCACCCGCCAAAATCCGCAGGCCGCATCCGCCTCGTTCAGGGCCGATGAAATTGTGGTCCCAGCGTGGCCCGAGCGTGGCCCCTCCGTGGCCCACCTGCAGCGCCTCACTCCCCGCATGCCCACCATCGGACAGCTTATGCTGACGCAAGCGTGGCGCATTCGAAATGGCCCAGGAACCCCAAGCGAGTTCGCCTGGATGCCAATCGCGCCGCGAGCCTTCCATTTTCGACCCGTGTGAATGAGCACGTCATGCTATCGACATTGATATACCGCAGCCGTGCAGTCGAGCCGGTGAGCTCGGAAGACCTGACAGGTCTTTTAATACGCGCCCGCGAGCGCAACGCGGCGTTGCAGGTGACCGGCATCCTGCTTTTTGATGGCATTCATTTCGTGCAACTGCTGGAAGGCCCCGATGCTGCGGTGACGCAGTTGTTCCATGCCATTCGGCGCGATGCCGCTCACAAGAACGTTGTGCGCCTCATGCAGGATCAAGGGCCGGCTCGCCGATTTGGTGGGGACGCGATGGCCCTGCTGGACCTGCGAGAGCTGGACCCGCAGCAGGTGTCGTCGCGCATCCTCGCAAAGATGAACAAGACCGCTCGGCTGGCGAGCAGCGATGACCGCGTCGTGAAAATCCTTGGGTGGTACGCACTTGCCAGCGGCACAGACCATATTGTCGAAGGCGACGATGCCGCCAACTGGCGCCTGGTGGCAAGTGGTGCGCCCCTGGCGCAGGAGGACTCCGCGGCGCCAGCCCGGACGTATCCTTTTGCGCTGCAACCCATCGTCGATACCGTGCGGCGCGAGATAACTTCCTTCGAATTCCTGATCCGCGGCAAAACCGGCGGATCGCCGGAACAATTATTTGCCAGCCTCGAACCCGCCCAGCGTTATCTCGTCGACCTGGAATCGAAAGCCTCGGCGTTTGAGTTGGCGCGGCGATTGGGCCTGGTCGACGTGAAGTTATCGGTCAACCTGTTGCCGATGTCATTGATGGAAGACCCGTCGGCCGTTGACCGGCTGGTGGACCAGATTGCGGCATGTGAGCTGTTGCCGCAGCATGTGATCGTTGAAATCACCGAGCAGGAAGCCATAGAACGACCTCGCGCCTTCAGGGACGCGATCGAACGTCTTCGCCGGGCGGGCATCGGTGTCGCGATCGATGATTTCGGGGCGGGGTTTGCGGGCCTTTCATTGTTGGCCGAATTCCAGCCGGACAAGCTCAAGATCGACCGGCAACTCATTCAGAACATTCATCTGGACGGCCCTCGGCAAGCGATCGTTTGCGGGATTGCCCGCACGTGCGCCGCAATGGGAATCACACCCGTCGCCGAGGGGGTGGAGCAGGTTGAGGAATGGTGCTGGCTTGAGGCTGCCGGGTTTGAACGCTTTCAGGGCTATCTGTTCGCCAAGCCCGCGCTGAACGGCGTGCCTGAAGTTCGGTGGCCCGAACGCGTTCAGCGGCACTAGGCGACTACTGCACCCATCCCGGTCTGACTGCGCCAGTTCACCGCTTGGCCGCCTTGGGCAACCACGCCGTAAACCAGGCCGCCGCCGCGAGCGCCGCCAGGATGACCCCGGTGCCGACGGTGGGTGTGAAAGCCGGTACGTACATCATCGCCAGATCCGCCAATACGATGATCACGAAGGCGCCCGCCCATGCCCAGGCAATTCGCTCGGCCGTGCGCCTGAATACCGGGCGAGCGGCGACTTCCGGTGAGACCCGTTCCATGGCGTACTGCAGCGTGAAGGGGCGGCCGGCAAAGATCGAACCGAGCACGATCGCCAACAAGCCGGCGTCCACCAGCAGCCGGACGCTCAGAAGGGAGGGACTGAATTCGGCAAAGCGCGTCGCAAATGCGAGCGCTCCGAACAGGATCAGCGATCCCACTTCAAGCGTCTTGGGCGAAACATGGAGAATGAACCGGTCGCGGATCACCAGAAAGGCCGATACGGCCGTGGCCGCAACGAGAGCGGCGTGCGTGCCGACTCTGTGTTCCAGCAGCGCAAAGGTGATGAAGGGCACAAATGCGAGCAGCAGTTTCACGGTGTTCCTCCGCCAAGCGTGGACCGCTGAAACATAGCACTCGCGGTTTTTTTTCGTCAACGCAATACAGACATCCCGCACTTCGATTTCTCGCGGCGAATCACCACGCATTCGCTCGACATCGCGGGTTTATCCTCATGCCCGGACTTCTTGACACGTTCCGGTTAACTCCATAAAGTCACCGCACAGATTTAGATAAAAGACCATCTGTAAGTTGGTCTTTTATCGCGCGCAGTTTGCGTCGACCTCTTACAGAAATAATTCCAAGAGGAGACGACTGTGCATTCATCGACCGTAAAAATACGTGGCATCGACGATGTCATCGCTTTCATCGATTCGCGCCCCGGCATCACGGGCCGAGCCGGCCTTATATGGTGGCTTGCGCTGGGGGGATTGTTTCTCGACGCCTTTGCCAATTCCGCGTTGAGCGCGGGCTTGGGTCCCATGACTCGCAACCTTGGCCTGACGGCCGGGCAGGTGGCGCTGATGACGTCCCTGGCCGCGTGGGTGGCCATCGCGTTCAATCCCATCGGGGGCTGGATGGCGGACCGGTGGGGCCGCATACGCCCGCTGATCATCGCCAAGTTTCTTGCCGTGATCGGCGCGGTGCTCGTGGTCTTCGCGCCGAGTTTCGAGGTCATCCTGGTCGGGCGGTTTTTCGTCGGGGCGGCCTATGGCATCGATTTCGCGATCGCCATGGCTGTCCTGGCGGAATTTACGCCCGCCAGGTTCAAGAGCCGTCTGAATACATGGCAGGGCATGTGGTACACGGCCGTGTGCACGAATCTGCTGTTGGCGATGCTGTTCTTTTCGTGGGACGTGGGTGATTCGATCTGGCGCTATTCGGTGGCCGCCACCGCGATCTTTGCAGTGGTCATCCTGACGCTGCAGATGCGCTACATGGTGGAAAGCCCGATTTGGCTGGCCCGCAAGGAGCGCGTCGAGGACGCCGCGGCTGCGATGACGCGCATCTACGGCCAGCCTTTTGCGGCGGCGCCCCTCCATGAGCGCGTGCCCGTCGTCAATATGGCCCGGCGTGGCCTGGCCAATGTGCTCCTGATCTTCCGCGGGGTCTACCTCCCGCGCACCATCCTTGCGGCAACCGTGCAGATCGGCCAGTCCATCCAGTACTTCGCCGTGGGCTGGTATCTGCCGCTGATCAGCGCCGCGCTCTTCGGCAAGGACTTCATCTACGCCACCATCGGGGCGTTGGTGTTCAACGTGTTCGGTATCTTCGGCGGATTCCTGTCGCCCTATATCGGTCGCAAGCTCGGCCTGCGGCGCGCCTCGGCATTTGGCTTTGCCGCGGTGTTCGTGATGCTGCTGATCCTTGGCACCTTCCACGGCAAAATGCCCATGTGGCTGGCCGTCGTGGTGCCGTCGCTCTTCATTCTCTTTCATTCGGGCGGCCCGGGCGCAAACGGCAAGAGCTTGTCGTCCCTGTCATTCCGGAGCGAACTGCGAGCGGGCGCCAATGGAATCATCGGCGCGCTGGGTTCAACCGGCGCGGCGATCGGCCTGCTGGTGTTTCCGATCTTTCGCGAAAACTACGGCCTGGAAAAGACCTTCCTGATCCTGTCGATCGTGCCGTTGATCGCAAGCATCATCTGCTTCGTGATCAAGTGGGATCCGACCCGCACGACGATCAATCCCGACAACGAAGCCGGTGCGCCGCAGTTCAAGGACGACGCGTCGCTGGCTGCCCTGGACCCCGCGATCGGAAAGGCTTCGCGATGACAACGACAAGAGTGATTCTCGCCATAGACGAAGGCACGTCCGGGACGCGCGCGGCAACCGTGGCGGCGGATGGACATGTCTCGTGCCTGGCGTACCTGCCGCTGCAGGTGGACTCGCCGCAACCCGGTGTGGTCGAGCAGGACGCCAACGCGATTCTCGAAAAGACCATCGAGGTCTGCCGCCAAAGCATTGCGCAGGCGCAGACGGAGGGCCAGGAGATCGTGGCGCTCGCCATCGCGACCCAGCGTGCCACTGCGGTGCTCTGGGATCTGCAGACCGGCAGGGCGATCGTGCCGGCCATGGTGTGGCAAGACACGCGTTACGTCGATGAGCTCGCCCTGTTGGCGCCGCAATGGGACCACCGGCTGCTGCCGCGGGTGGGGCGTCCGGTCGGGGTGCGCTCACTCTATCTCTGGGCGGCGCGCCATTTGCGCGACACGCCCGACGTGGCGCGGGCATGGCGCGACGGAAGGCTGGCCTTCGGCACCGTCGACAGTTGGTTGCTGTGGCATTTTTCGCAGCGGCGCGAGTGCGTCACGACGCCAACCAACGCCACATCGGCCGGCGCGTACGTGCTGGCGGAACATCGCTATTACGAAGAGTGGGTCCAGGCGCTGGGCTTTCCAGTTGCCCTGTTGCCAGCGCTGCGCCAGGACGCCGACGACTTCGGGCGGACGCGTCCCGAGGTGCTTGGCATTGACGTCCCCATCCTGGCCTGCGCGGGCGACCAGCATGCAGGCGCGGTGGGACTCGGTTGCCTCGATAGAGGCCAGGCCATGTGCGTGCATGGCACCGGCAGCTTCGTGGACCTTATCGCCGGAAGCGAGCCGCCCGCGAACTCGGGTCGGCTTGCAGGCTCGCTGACCATGACTGCGCGGCGCCAGGACGGCACCTCGCATTTCGCGGTGGAGACGTTCGTTGCGACGACCGGATCGGCATTGAACTGGGTATGCGACAAGCTCAAGTGGTTCAAGGATGCGCGGGAAATTTCTGCGCTGGCCGCAACGGCTACGTCATCGCGCGGCGTGACGTTCGTGCCGGCGTTGACCGGACTGCGCGTTCCCAGGATGGAAGCCGGCGCGCGCGCATCGCTGACGGGCGTATCGATGGCCACGACGCAGGCGGACATCGCGTACGCCATCCTCGAGGGCATCGCACATTCCGTCGCCAGTTGCATCGAAGCGGATGAAGAGGCCTCTGGCGTTCGCGTGTCGGAACTCGTGGTGGGCGGCGGGCTGGCGGGAAGCGATGCGCTGCTTCGCATCCAGGCCGACCTGATCGGCATACCCATACGGCGCATGCAGGAGGCCGACCGCGCGAGCCTGCGAGGCGCGGCGTTTCTCGCCGGCTCTTCCGGATTGCTTTGGGACTCGCTGCAGGACGCCCGCAACACCACCGTGACCGAAGCCGTCTTCGAACCCCTGCTCGACGCGGAGCAAAGGGCCCGGCGACGCGCGCTCTGGCATGCGCGTGTGCAGGCCGAGCTGGCGCACGTCGATCAATTCAAGGAAGACAGGCAGGAGGCCTTGCAGACATGATGGGGTGGCTATCCAGAAAGCCTGGGAAGGATCAGGCCGACATGACCAGCACCGAACCCTTACGCCTGATACGGCGGGAACAGTTGGACCGGTTGGGCAGCGAGCAATTTGACATCATCATCGTGGGCGGCGGCATCACTGGCGCCTATGCGGCGCTGGATGCGAGCCTGCGCGGATACCGGGTGGCGCTGATCGAGAAGGACGACTTCGCTTCCGGCACATCTTCCAAGTCATCGAAGATGGTGCACGGCGGCTTGCGCTACATCGAGCAGGGCAATCTGGGCTTGGTGCGCCATTCGCTGCACGAGCGCCAGCGGCTGCGGCGAAACGCCAGGCATCTGGTGCAGCGCCTGCCTTTCCTGTTCCCCATCCTGGAGCGGGACGGGGTGTTCGACAAGCGCCTGGCGAAGGCGTTTGAAAGCCTGTTGTGGACCTACGATGTGGCGGGCGGGTGGCGCGAAGGCATTCTCCATCAAAAGCTGACCAAGGCCGAGGTGCTGTCGCATTGCCCGACTTTCAAGGAAGACGGCCTGCTTGGCGGCTTCCTGTATTTCGATGCGCGCGTGGACGACGCGCGGCTGACGCTGGCCGTTGCCCGGAGCGCCGCCTTTCACGGTGCGGCGGTGCTCAACCACGCCAAGGCGATCGAGGTCACGCGCAATGACCACGGCAAGGTTGACGGCGTCATCGTGCAGGCGGGCGAGCAGGAAATCAGAGCCCGCGCCGGCGTCGTCATCATGGCGACGGGCGTATGGCTGCGCGACTGGAGCGGCGCAAAGAAGGGGGATGCGCCGGCGATGCACATACGTCCCGCAAAGGGCGTGCATGTGGCGGTGCCTTGGCTGAAGGTACGCAACGATTGCACCGTCACCATCCCCGTGCCGGGACGCAGCCGCCGCGCCACCATTACGCGGTGGGGCAACGTGTCCTACCTGGGTACGACCGACGAGGATTACGAGGGCGACCTCGACGACGTGTATTGCACCCGTCGCGAGTTGGATTTCCTGCTCGAGGGAGCGCGATCCGCACTCAAGACGGACCTGCAGGCCGAGGACGTGGTGGGCAGCATCGCGGGCTGCCGGCCGCTGGTCGCGCCGCCCGGGGGCAAGACACTGGAGATCAAGCGTAATCATGAGATCCACGTGGCGCCCGATGGGCTGGTCACCATCGTGGGCGGAAAGCTGACGACCTCGCGCCACATGGCCGAACAGACGATCGATGCCGCCCAACAGGTCATCGGGAAAAGCGCCCGGTGCGTGACGCGGCGCGCCTATCTGCTCGGCGCGGCGGGCTACGACCCGCAGGCCATCGTGGCCTCCGGCGGCCTGTCCGCCCATCTGGGAGAGCGATACGGCACCGAGGCGCGCTTCGTCAGCGACATCATGCAGGCCCACCCTGCGCTGACCGCGCCGATCGTCGAGGGACTGCCCTACACGGAGGCGGAGGTCGTCTATGCCGCCCGGCATGAATTGGCCGCGACGGTACAGGACGTCCTGTCGCGGCGCCTGCGCGCACGGCTCATGGCCCGCGACGCTTCCGCCCGCGCCGCCGCGCGCGTCGGCCAGCTATTGCAGGCCGAGCTTGGCCTGTCCGATACCGACGTGGCGCGGCAAGTCGACGACTACCGGGCCGGGATCACGCACGAAAAATCCATTCTCATGGGAGATAAATAGATGATCAGCAAAGAAGCCATCAAGCGCGGCTACAACCGCGGCAACTACGTCGTGGGCGCGCACACGCCGCCTGCATACGCCGCGACGTTGACCGGCACGGGCTCCGAACCCGGCCTGCAGCGCGAGCCGGTGCACGTCCCCGGTGATCTCGTGGAATCCTTGCGCGGGGTGGCCGACGACGTCCTGACCGACGTGGCCAATGTCGTTGCCTGGACGCGTGACTGGTGGGCCGGATCGATGATGACGGAAACGGCGGGCCGGCCC
>DALZRX010000007.1:3438-15687 GCA_032015805.1 Achromobacter sp. | reverse complement strand
CCCGCCACGCCGCAAGCGGTCATCGTCAAGGTGTCCACGGTCGAGCAGGTGCAGTCGGTGATGCGCATTGCCAACGAAGCCGGCATCCCGGTAACGGTGTCCGCGGGCCGCAGCAACGTGACGGGGGCAGCGCTCCCCGTGCGCGGTGGCATCGTGCTCGACGTCTGCCAGTTGAATCGGCTTGTCGGTGTTGACCGCGAAAGCCAGATCGTCGAAGTCGAGGCCGGCATGTTCGGCGACGTGTTCGAAAAGACGATCCAGGGCGAGTTCGGCCTGACGATGGGACATTGGCCGTCTTCGTTCGGAATCAGCACCGTGGGCGGGTGGGTTGCATGCCGCGGCGCGGGGCAGTTGTCGACGCGCTACGGAAAGATCGAGGACATGGTGTTCGGCATGGACGTGGTGCTGGCGGATGGCCGCCTCATCACGGTCGGCGGGTACTCCCGGGCCGCGCTGGGCGCGGATCTGCAACAGGTGTTCATCGGCTCCGAGGGGACGTTGGGCGTCATCGTGCGGGTGCGCCTGAAGCTGCATCGCCTGCCGGACTATGGACGGGCCATCGCCTATGGGTTCAAGACGTTCGCAATCGGGCTGGATGCCTGCCGCGAAATCATGCAGCGCGGCGCCAATCCGGCAGCATTGCGCCTGTATGACGAATTGGAGAGCGGCGTGCAGTTCAATCGGCCGGACCTGAACGTGCTGCTGGTGGCGGACGAGGGCGCTCGCCAGATGGTCGATGCCGTCATGCAGATCAGCGAAGGCGTGTGCGAGGAGCTGGGCGAAAAGCTGGACGGCGATGCGATCTTCGAGCGTTGGCTGGAAACGCGCTATCTGACCGGCAAGAGCGCCGAGGGATTCAAGCGCAGCCCGGGATTCGTGGCCGACACGCTCGAAATGGCGGGCCGCTGGAGTGACCTTGCCGCGCTCTATACCGAGGTTGTCCAAGCCATCAATGCCGTGCCAGGCACGCTTGCCGGGTCGGCGCACCAATCGCATGCCTATGTGGACGGCGCGTGCCTGTATTTTTCATTGCGCGGCGAGGTGCAGGTCGAGGAGCGCGCGCAGTGGTACCGCCAGGCGTGGGATGCGGCCAACGCGGTGCTGATTAAATACAATGCGGCGCTCAGCCATCACCATGGCGTTGGCCTGCTGCGAGCGCCCTACATGCGCGAGTCGCTGGGCAGCGCGTTCCCCGTGCTGCAGGCGATCAAGCGCACGCTGGACCCGCAAAACATCCTGAACCCCGGAAAGCTTGGGCTGGATGATGAGCTGCTTTTGGATCAACACGGGCGGTAAGCATGGATAGATCATTCGGAGCGTGCCTGGCGCGGCACCCAGTCATTGCCACCCTCTACGGCGTGGATCAGATCAACACGTTCGTGGGCAGTCCGGCCGAAATCGCCATCGTGGCCAATGTGGAACTGCGCAAGCTCGCTCCGGTGATCGCCACGCTGAACCGTGCAGGGAAGTTCGCCATCGTCAACATCGATAGCTGCGAAGGCATCTCTCAGGACAAGGGTGGCGTCGAATACCTGGCTGATATCGGCGTGGCCAGTTTGGTGTCGACACGGGTCGCCACGATCCAGCGCGCCAATCGGGCCGGGATGGTAACCATGCAAAAGGTGTTCGTGACGGATCGTTCGACGTGGCCGCGCAGCGTGAAGGCGCTGGAACAGAGCGATCCCAATCTGGTGCAGTTGATGCCGGCGCCCATGCTGGCGCATATGGCCACGCAGGATCTCAAAGCGCTGCCGCCCATCATCGCCTCGGGTTTCGTCTGCAATCAGCAGGACGTGGGTACGGCGATGAAACATGGGGCAGTGGGGGTGTCCACCAGCGAACACGCACTATGGAGCCTGGATTCCAAGGCCTTCGCGCGCTGAGGCCGGGCGGCACCTCCTACCTTGTTCCATCCTCCATCTGCACGATCCCAAGCCGCGTTCCATGCGGCTATTTTGTCCTGCACAGCCGCGCCCGCCGCGCCGGGCATACAAGAATCGTCAAGATTATCAATTCTTGAACATTGCCTTCCGCGCTTGCCGATACCTTAGCGCTTTCGTTATCGAGGAATGGAAATGTATTCACTACCCAAACGTTGCGGTGCGGAGTTCTTTGGCACCTTCTGGCTGGTGTTGGGCGGCTGCGGGGCGGCGGTGCTGGCTGCCGGGTTTCCCCAGTTGGGAATCGGATTTGCAGGCGTTGCGCTCGCGTTCGGTCTGACGGTCCTCACGATGGCTTTCGCGGTAGGCCACATTTCCGGCGGGCATTTCAATCCGGCTGTCACCGTGGGACTGGTCGCGGGCGGGCGCTTTCCGGCCCGGGAGATCCTGCCCTATGTCATCGTTCAGGTGCTGGGCGCCATCGCTGCGGCGGCAGTCCTGGCCTGCATTGCAAATGGCAAGCTGGGCTTTGACCTGAAGGCAAGCCACTTTGCCGCCAATGGTTATGGCGCCTATTCACCGGGCAAGTACACCTTGCTGTCTGCGCTGGTGACCGAAGTGGTGCTGACGGCAGGGTTTCTCTTCGTGATTCTGGGCGTCACCAGCAGACGCGCGCCGGCGGGTTTCGCGGCCATTCCCATCGGCTTTGCGCTGACCCTCATCCACCTCATCAGCATTCCAGTCACGAACACGTCCGTGAACCCGGCGCGCTCGACCGGTCCCGCGCTCTTCGTGGGCGGCTGGGCGCTGGAACAATTGTGGCTGTTCTGGGCGGCGCCCATCTTGGGCGCGGTCATCGGCGCGGTTGCCTACCGGCTGGTCAGCGACCCCGCGATCGAGCGCGCCTGACAACCGAACTTCTGGCTTGCGCGCCGGACACCCGCGCTGGCGTCTGGAAAATGGGGCGGTCCAGATGAAACTGCGGGGTGGCAGGTTGTACATTACGCACTATCACCTGCCTTACCTTTACAGGATTGCCCATCATGACCGCCCCAGAAGTCGTAATCTCCCCTTCGATCGCCTGCGCGAACGACCGGCCCTTCGTGTTGTTCGGCGGCATCAATGTGCTGGAATCCCAAGATCTGGCGTTGCGCGCGTGCGAGGAATACCAGCGCGTGACCAGCAAGCTGGGCATTCCCTATGTGTTCAAGGCCTCGTTCGACAAGGCCAACCGCTCGTCCATCCATTCGTATCGCGGACCTGGCCTGGAAGCGGGCATGAAGATCTTCGAGGCCGTGAAAAAGGAGTTCGGCGTGCCGGTCATCACCGACGTGCATGAGCCCTGGCAGGCCGCGCCGGTCGCCGAAGTCGTCGATATCCTGCAACTGCCGGCCTTCCTGGCGCGCCAGACCGACCTGGTCGTCGCGCTGGCCAAGACGCAGCGGGTGGTCAACATCAAGAAGCCGCAGTTCCTGAGCCCGACGCAGATGCTGAACATCGTCGAGAAGTTCACCGAGGCCGGTAACGACAAGCTGATCCTCTGCGACCGTGGCACAAGCTTTGGCTACGACAACCTCGTGGTCGACATGCTGGGCTTCGGCGTCATGAAGAAGGTGTCCGGCAACCGCCCGCTGATCTTCGATGTGACGCACGCGCTTCAGCAACGATCCGCGCTGGACGCTGCCTCGGGCGGGCGCCGCGAGCAGGTTGCGGAACTGGCGCGCGCGGGCATGGCGGTCGGACTGGCCGGCCTCTTCCTGGAAGCCCATCCCGACCCCAAGAACGCGAAATGCGACGGACCCAGCGCGTTGCCGCTGGACAAGCTCGAACCCTTCCTGACGCAGCTCAAGCAGCTTGACGACCTGGTGAAGTCCTTTGCGGCCATCGACATCGAACCCTGACGCTGGCGCGGTCATCCCGCAGACGCCAAGCTGTTATACGATCCAGGCCTAACGTTAGGGAGGCCTGGATGTCTTTGTATGTGATCGTCGCCGTGCGCAAAGAGGCCATGACCGGCCATATCGCCTACGTGCGCTGGGGACAGGCCGTGCGCGGCGTTCCCGGGTGGATTTCGGAGCCCGCGACGGCGGCGGCCTCCGAAGTCATCGAGCTCATCAAGGAAGGCGCCGAAGTCGAGACCGCGATCAGCGTCGACGGGCTGACCGTCGCATCGCGCGCGGTGCGCGTGCTGGTGGACGCCGGCGGGCGCGAGCACCTTGCGTCCGTGCCTGCGCCCAGCTCGACCTTGCACACCTTGTTCGACCTGCCGGAGTTCTGACCCGGCGTAGCCGCCCTAGCGGCTGCCTTCGGCGAACGTGCGCAACGCGTCGCCGGCCATCCGATAGCGCACCCACTCGTCCTGGGGCAGGGCGCCGATGGATTCATAGAAGTCGATGGCGGGCTGATTCCAGTCCAGCACGCTCCATTCCAGCCGCCCGCAATCGTTCGCGACCGCCTCGCGCGCCAGATGGCGGAGCAGGTCGCGTCCGGCGCCGATGCCGCGGTGCCCGGGCGTGACGTAGAGGTCCTCCAGATAGATGCCGTTCTTTCCCAGCCAGGTTGAGTAGCTGTAGAAATAGACGGCGTAGCCGATGGCTTTGCCGTCCAGCAGGCACATCAGCGCGCGGGCGGGGGCGCCTTCGGCGAACAAGGTGCGCTCGACGTCTTCGGCGCTGGCGATCACCTCGTGCGCGGCGCGTTCATAGACGGCCAGTTCGGTGATGAAGGCATGGATCTGGGCCGCGTCCGACGGCGCGGCAGGACGGATTTCGATATTCACTGAGCGTTCCTGTTTATTGGGATGGCTATCCTACTCTCTATTGGCGGGGAGGGCAGGGATGTACATCGGGATTACCCTTGTTGCGCGACGGACCGCCCGGCGCGACTCTTTTACCGGATTGCTCCTGCAGTCCGGACGCGTGCTCACGAAGGATGCCCTCAATGCCCGAGAATGCTCCTGCCGCCGCAACGAAGCCGCCGCCTACGGGCCGTGGCCGCCGGTTTTCCTGGATCTGGCTGGTGCCGATCATTGCGGCAGTGGGCGGCCTGCTGCTCGTGCTGAAGGTATGGATGGACGCGGGGCCGGAAGCCACGATCAGCTTCCAGACCGCAGAGGGCCTGGAGGCCGGCAAGACCCAGGTTCGCTACAAGGAAGTCAATGTTGGCCTCGTGCAACGCGTGGCGCTCAACGCGGACCGGACCGGCGTTGTCGCAACGGTCCGGCTCAACAAGGAGGCGGCTGGCCTCCTGCAGGAGGGCACCGTGTTTTGGGTGGTGCGCCCGCGTCTGACCCTGAGCGGCGTATCGGGGCTGGGCACATTGCTGTCGGGCGCCTACATCGGCCTGGATCCCGCCGGCCCCAACGGCCACAGCGATCCCGCCAAGGCGACCAAGTTCTCTTTTGTCGGGCTGGAGGTCCCGCCTGAAGTGTCGCAGGACAGGCCCGGCAAGCGCTTCACCCTCAAAGGCCACGATCTCGGATCGCTGGATATCGGGTCGCCTGTCTACTATCGACGCATTGCAGTGGGACAGGTAGTGGGTTATCGCCTGGACGCCAGCGGCAAGGGCGTCGACATCCAGGTGTTCGTCGATGCGCCCAACGACAAATATGTCAACGAGGGCACGCGTTTCTGGAACGCCAGCGGGGTGGATTTTTCGGTGGACGCGCGGGGGCTGGAGGTGCGGTCGCAGTCGCTTGTGTCCGTTATTGTGGGCGGCGTCGCCTTTGACTCCGTCGAGACCCGCTCGCATGCCGCGGCCAAGGCGGAAGCCTCGTTCGTCATCTTCCCATCCGAGACCGCCGCGCGCGCCCAGCCGGATGGAGTTCCGCTACGCATTCGCATGCGGTTTGACCAGTCGGTGCGCGGCCTGTCGGTTGGCGCGCCCATCGATGCTTTTGGCGCGTCGGTCGGGCAGGTGGACGCCATCGGGCTGGACCTGGACCGGACGACCAACCAGTTCTACGCGCTGGTGGACGCCACGCTCTATCCCGAGCGGCTGGGCGCCAAGACATTTGAGGAAATCAGGGAGTATTCCGGGTCTTCGCTGGAACATCCCAGCGGCAAGCTCATGGCGGCCATGATCCAACATGGCCTGCGCGCGCAACTGCGCATCGGCAATTTGCTGACAGGCCAGTTGTACGTCGCGATGGCGGTGTTCCCGGATGCCGAACCGGTAACGTTCAAGATGGAAGAAGCGCCTTTCATCCCCACGGTGCCGAACAATCTTGATCAATTGCAGCTTCAGTTGAACGCCATCCTCACAAAGATAGAGAAAATCCCGCTGGAAGGCCTGAGCGCCGAACTTGGAAATCTGCTGCAGGGCACCGCCAGGCTGGTCAAGCGGCTGGACACGCAGCTTGCGCCCGAGGCGACCGCGATGCTGCGCCAAACGAGCCGATCGCTGGCCGTCGTGGGCGGGTTGCTGAGTCCGGACGCGGGCCTGCCTGTCAACACGACCACGCTCTTGCAGGAACTTTCCCGCACCGCCCGGTCGTTGCGCGAGTTGGCCGACTACCTGCAGGCCCATCCCGGCTCCCTGTTGCGCGGGCGTGCGCCAGATCCGGTGACAGGGCGCGCTCCGGCCCGGTGACTCGCAAGAGGGCGAGGGCGGGAACGCCACTTGCTGTATGGATCCGGGGCGCCCGGCTAAAGCAGATGCAGCGGCGCCGCCTCAGAGCGGAGACTCAGCATGGACCATAGTGAAATGATGGCGCGCATGATCACGTTGCCGGTGTCGCCGGGCAGGTTCGACGGGTGGGACGGCGTGCTTTCCACCCTCGCGGATTGCCTCATGCAGGTGCAGGGGAAGCTGACGGAAGCGGATGTAAAGCGTTTCCTGGACGTGGGCGCCCTGGTGTACCGAACCTGCTGTCAGGATGAAGCGCGCCAGCGTTGGACCGCCGAGGAACTGGCGTCGTATCACCGCAAGGCTCCCGTCGACGCGTGAGGCGCGGGAACGTTTGCGTTCCAAGCTTCAAAAAAGGCACTGCCTCAGCGCAAAGGTCCTGCCAAACGCGCGGACTTCGTCGCCATCGACCGACGCGGACACATCCCAATGGTCGCCTCGCGTGACAAGGATGGACTGGGTGGAAAAGGCGTGCCGCAGCGCGAATTGCCAGAATGCCCCCTCCGAGCCTTCAGGCGCCAAATCATGCGGCCCGATCTGCAGTCTGGAGGGGCGGGGCGTGGCTCCCATTGACCACTTCAGCGCGATCACCATGAACGCGAAACGCGCGGACAGGGAGGCGGGCTGAATGCAAAGGACTCGGATCTTTTCGCTCATGGCCATGACCCCGGCTGAACAGACGGAACCAGCGTAGCAAAGGCCGTGCCGGCAATCCATACCGCGTTTGGTCGACCCGTTCCGCGAGCGCGACACGGCCCGCGGCGGCGCAGCGCCGGTTGCTAGAATGGCCGGCCGCCCACACGTGGCGCGCACTGGAGAAAAGTCATGTCTCGAACCGTCGTCAACCCCGATACCGTCTTCAATTCCGTGCAATACGGTTTCAGCCAGGCGGTTATCGTGACTGGACAACGCCGCATGTTGCTGTCGGGGCAGGTGGGCGTCGACGCCAATGAACGTACGGTCGGCCCGGGGCTGCAGGTGCAGACCGAAGCTGCGCTGGACAACATCGAACGGGTTCTGGCGGCCGCGGGCGGCAAGCTGTCGCAGGTCATCATGCTGCGCATCTACATCTGCGACACGGTACGCACCGAACAGGAGGTTGTGGCGCAGGCGCTGCGAGACCGCTTCAAGGTCGATCCACCGCCGTCGTCGTGGATCATCGTCAGCGGGTTGTCGTTGCCGGAATGGTTGATCGAGATCGAAGCGGAAGCAATGCTCGATTGAACGGGCGATTCTGACGGCTTGCGGGCGCGCTAGGGCGCTGTGTCGCGCCAGGGCGGCACGGCGAAGGCAGCACGCAGGCACGCCAGAAATCCTGCGGTGCGGGCGGACAGTTCCTGGCGCGATTTCACCAACGCCACAACGTTCGCATCGGGCAGCGTCCACCCCGCCAGCAGGGGTACGAGCGCGCCGGTGCGCACGTGCGCGGCGACGTCCCATTCCGAGCGCGCAATGATGCCGTGGCCAGCTAGTGCCCATTCGAGCGCGGTGGCGCCTGCATTGCTGGACAAAACCGGTGCGATGCGCACGCCGGCGCCGGATCCGCGCGTGCGCCCGAACCGCCACAGGGTCACATCCTCGTCGTTTTCCCGCAAGGCGATGCAGTCATGGTTGCGCAAGTCTTCTGGCAGGGCCGGCGCGCCACGCCGCGCCAGGTAGGCCGGCGACGCGCACAGGAGGCGCCGATTGGGCGCCAGGGGGTAAGCGACGAGGGTGGAGTCGCGCAGCTCTCCGATATGGATCATGACGTCCCAGTTGTCCGACGCCAGGCGGGGAGGTCCGTCCGACAACGTCAGGCTGGCCGTGACGTCCTCGTTTCGCGAACGGAAATCCGCCACGAGCCCGGCGATGTAGCGTTGGCCGAACCCCAGCGGCGCCACGACTCGAAGATGCCCCGCCACGACGTTCCGCCGGCCCGCCAATTCGTCCGCCAACTCGGCCAGGTCGCTGCAGATCTGCCCGGCGCGCATGGCGAGCAGGCGACCCTCTTCGGTAAGCGCGATGCCGCGGGCGGACCGGTTCACCAGGCGCACGCGCAGCCGCTTTTCCAGAGCATTCAACCGCTGCGTAACGGCCGGCGGCGTCACGTCCAGCGAGCGCGCGGCCTGCGCGAGCGAGCCCGCGGCGGCAAGGCTGAGGAAAAAGCGCAGATCGTCGGTCGTAATCATTCAGGCTGAACTTAATGGGATATTAAGTTGCCATTAAACAAGGGAAGGGGCATCCACGCCATACTTCGTCCTGATTCGCGCGGGCCACAGCCCGCCTTTGATTGCTCAAGAGACCCTTATGACTCTGGAAAACGCCGCGCCTACGCTGGACTCGCTGGAAACGCCTTGCCTGCTGCTCGACGAAACGCGCATGACGCGCAATATCGAGCGGCTGAACGCCCTGATGGCCGGCCACGGCGTCCGATTGCGTCCCCATCTGAAAACACCCAAGTCCATCGAGGTGGCACGCCGCCTCATGGCGACGCCCCAAGGGCCGGCCGCGGTGTCGACCTTGCAGGAGGCCGAACAATTCGCCGCCGCGGGCGTGACGGATCTGCTGTACGCGGTCGGCGTGTCGCCGTCGAAGCTGGATCGCGTGCTGGCCTTGCGCCAGCGTGGAGTGGACCTGACCGTGGTCGTCGACAGCATCGAGGCCGCGCGCGCCGTGTCGGCGCGTTCCAGAACCGCGGGCGATGCCATTCCGGCGCTCATCGAAATCGATTGCGACGGCCACCGTGCGGGCGTGCAGCCCAAGGACACGGACCAACTGCTGGCCATTGCGCGCGTTCTGCACGAAGAGGGCGCTTGCCTGCGCGGCGTCATGACGCACGCCGGCGAATCCTATGGCTGCCGCAGTGTCGAGGCGATCGCCGACATGGCCGAACAGGAGCGCTGGGCAGCCGTCAGTTGCGCGCAGGCGATCCGCGATGCGGGCCTGCCGTGCCCGGTGGTCAGCGTCGGCTCCACGCCCACCGCGCACTTTGCGCGCACGCTTGATGGCGTAACGGAAGTCCGCGCCGGCGTGTACGTGTTTTTCGACCTTGTCATGGCAGGATTGGGCGTCTGCAGCGTGGATGACATCGCAGCCACGGTGCTGACCACCGTGATCGGCCATCAGCCCGAAAAGGGTTGGATCCTGGTGGATGCGGGGTGGATGGCCATGTCCCGAGACCGCGGCACGGCCAAACAGCCGGTGGATCAGCTTTACGGTCTGGTGTGCGATGTGGACGGCAAGGTCTACCCCGACGTGCTGCTTGCCGAAACCAACCAGGAGCAAGGCATCATCAAGCTGCGCGCCGGCAGCAGCGCGGTCCTGCCAGACCTTCCCATTGGCGCCAAGCTGCGCATCGTGCCGAATCACGCCTGCGCCACGTGCGCACAGCACGATGCCTATGAGGTCGTGCGCCCCGGCGAGCCGGGCGTGGTGGCGCGCTGGGAGCGTTTCCGCGGCTGGTAGGCTGTCTTCTATCAAGGAATCAAGGCATGGACTTCATTCAAACGCCCGACGCCACGCCGCCCGCCGGCCATTATTCCCAAGCGGTTCGCGCCAATGGCTTCGTCTTCGTGTCGGGGCAGCTGGGCTTCTTGCCGCCGTCAGGGCCGGGCGTGCGCCCCGTCCTGGCGGCGGATGCGGCCAGCCAGACGAGGCAGGCGCTGCGCAGTGTGCAAGCAATTCTGCTGGCTGCGGACGCGTCGCTGTCGTCGGTCGTCAACGTCACCGTCTACATCCCGGATGTCAGCCTTTGGGATGAGGTCAACCGGGTCTACGAAGAGTTTTTCGGCAGCCACCGGCCAGCGCGGGCCATCGTGCCCACGCGCGAGCTTCACTACGGCGCGTTGGTGGAGATCAGTGTGGTGGCGGTGGGCTGAGCGCTGCGGGCGTTTTCGTGGGCACGGGGGGCAAAGGCCGAGACACAGGCGCCTATAATGCCTGCGCCTCAATGCCGTTGGCGGAGACCGTCCACATGCACTACGAGTATCTGTTCTGGTCCATGGCTGCCATGGTGGCCGCCGCGCTGGCTGGCGGCGCCGTGTGCGGCCGCCTGCGGTCGGTCAAGCACATGGTGATCGGCCTGCTGGGAATGGCGGCGGCGATCTTTGCGGCGGTGCTGCTGCTGGCCCGCCACGGGGGATTCAACGAACTGGCGGCGATGCTTTCGATCGCCGCCTTCATGTTCAGCCTGGTGATCGGCGCCGCGGCGGCATTGCTCACCCGGCGCATCTTGCAGCGCCGCCATCTGGCTTAGTCATCGGGCCAATGGCTGGCTGATTCGGGTTGATCACGCCCTGCGACTTGCGTCGCGAGGTCTCATTCCTCCGCGTCGAAGTCCTCATCCTCTTCGTCGTCCTCATCCTGCTCGAGGGCGTCGTAACCCTTCCAGGTAATGCGCCAACGCGTGGCGCCGGCGGTGGCTGCGGTCTCGCTGATCTGCTTGACCAGTCCGGCGTCTTCCAGCAGGTCCAGGTGGTGCGCGATGAGCTGCAGGCCCTGCTCTTCGGGGTGCGGCGCCAGCGCGGCGTTCTTGATGTCGTGCGTGCTCAGGTTGGGGCCGGGGGCGTCGCGCAAAGCGCCCAGAATCGTGACGACCAGATCGAAATCGCGTTGCATGATGTCCACCATGTAGGGATAAAAAGAACACGATGACGATAGCAGACTTCGGCTACAGCAATAGGTCTGCGCGCGCGCCTGCGTTACAGTCCGGGGTTCTTGCTAACCCACATTCGAAAACACCATGAAAAAACCCGCTGAACGGGATTGCCTGGCGGTCGTCCCCGGCTACACGGGCCAGTCCGCCAAGCTTTTCCTCTCGCGCGGCGACGATGATCGCATCGACGGGGTGACCGTCTACGACCTGCTGGGGCACGTCAAGCTGCAGGGCGACGCCGACGCCGCCGCGGCCTGGGTCGGCGAATGGCTCGCCCAAGAGGCCGACAACCGCAAGGCCCGCCGCACCCAGCTGCAGGCGCAGCTTTTCCTCTGCAAGCTGGTCGGCGACGAGAAGGCGGCGTTCCTTGCCGCACAGAAGCCGCTGGCCCGCACGCTGGCCGAAGCAGGGGTGCGCTGCCGCAGCGTGGCGGCCACTTCGGGCGCCGCTCGCCAGTCACTTGGCCCCATGGTCAAGAAACATTAGCCTAAGGCTGTTATAGTCGCGCCTGGGCGTGCGAGAGCACCTACGCGGTGCGTGCCCAGGCGGGCTCAGCCCCGCAAATCAAGGATATGGAAATGGAAATACTCAGTCGGCACGTTGCCGACGTAGCGGGCGGCGTAGAGCTGCACACCACGCTGGATGGCGAAAGCATCAGCGCCTATGTCGTCATGGGCATAGACGATCTCAATGCGATCGCAGACATCGTGCCGCGCGAAAAAGTCGATGCAGGAGCGGATATACACGCCGCCAATGTCGACAATGTTGATAATGCGCAAGAACAGATCGACCAAGTGCTGGAAAATATGAATCCCGGCGACGTGGCGGTTTTCCTTTGCTCGGGCCCCGATGCATTTGGCGCGGCGCTCGACCTGTTGGGTTTACCTATCGACGAGTAAGCCTGACGGCAAACCATAGTGTCATCCAAACGGCGTATTGCAGGTCGTACGCGCTTTTGATGGCATTTATATAAGCCCTGTTTGTTTTTTTATGATGTATGGGTGTTAACACCTATGCAGGGACTCGTTTACCCTATTAAAACGTGCGAAATAACTGCGCAGTTTCTCTTTGTTGCATTATTGGCACGTATTTTTTAGGATTATGTTGACT